>DASYGC010000576.1:0-9903 GCA_036000225.1 Ktedonobacterales bacterium
AGGGCGGTCAACAGCACCGTCTCGACAATCTCGCGCACGAGATGGGCACGCTGTTGGGCCTCACGCGGCGCGCGACGATCTCGCGCAAGTCGGTCACCGGCCACCTCTTGGCGCTAGCTTCATCGCCCAACTAGGCATGCACTTTGGCGAACACGGTTGAATAGTTGGGCAGCCAGTGGAGCTGGCCGAGCGGCCAGAACACCAGCAATGCCCGGCCATGAATGGCCGAACGCGGCACAACGCCAACGGACGGGAAGCGTGAGTCGCAGCTGTTCAGCCGGTTGTCGCCCAACACGAAGAACTGGTTGGCGCCAAGTTTGGTGGGGGGGACGACCTCTGAGCTCTGGGCGTTGCCTGGAGCCGCCAGGATGTAGGGCTCTCGCAAAGTGACCCCATCAACTACGACCTGCGTCGCCGTGATCTGGATGGTATCGCCCGGAATGGCAACCACCCGTTTTACCAGATCAGTGTTGCCGGGATTGCCACAGATCGTGGATTGGTTGTCGTGGAAGACGATCACATCGCCGCGCTGTGGCCCACCAAACCAATAGGCGGTGGCGTTTACCAGCAGGTACTGGTTGGTCTGCAGGCCGGGCTGCATGCTGGGACCATCCACCCGAAACGTCTGGATGGCAACATGCACGACGAGGAAGACGAGCACCGTCAGGATCACGGTTTCGATGATCTCGCGCACGAAGTGCGCACGTTGTTCGGCCTTCATACGCCGTGCGGCCAGGTCTCGCACATCCACCACGCCTACCCCCAAACTCAGCCGGCACTGGCCGTGCGCCTGTGCGCCGTCATGGAAACGGAGCCTCATAACGAGGCCCAGAGCGCATACCCATGCGCCACTACGGATGAGCCGCGAGGGCGCCCCGCAGTCGGCTCAGAAGAAGAACCCACGCGCATCGCTTCACCGGCTGGCAGGCAGACGCCATCTGCCTCGCATTATAGCATGGTGGGCGCGCCACACGGGAGGCACCGGACCGGAAGGGCTAGCACCGAGGGGCAGGTGGCGACCGGGGCGCCAGGTGGCGGGAGCCCCCTGGCAAGCGACCCGGACCACGATGTGGCGCCACCGGCCAGAAGACTCTCAGTATCCCGACAAGAACAGCCGATCTCGACTACGCGCTCGTCGCGACCTTCCACAAATAGCCGTCCGGGTCGGCGAAGTAGGCGTAGTAGCCCCACTTGGTGCCCTCGGCCGCCTTCACGACGCTGCCCCCCGCCGCCACGGCCTGAGCCATCACCTCATCCACCGCCTCACGCGATGCGACGATGTAGTGGAACGCGGCGCCGCGGAAGCCCGAGCCCTCCGACGAGACGCCAGCATCCTGGGCCGCGGCCTCCCGCGTGTAGATCCCCAGCGACGACGATCCTTCGCCCAGATCGAACGACACAAAATGCGGATAGTCCTGGGCGATCGCGCAGCCCAGTCCATCCTTATAAAACGCCCGGGAGCGCGCCAGGTCCTCGACGGCGATCGTGATGACATTTGCCTGCACCGGCATAGTTGTGTTCCCTTCTAACCTGTGAGTTTGTGAATTCGGGACATTGCCTTCAATGTCCTCATCCAGATGACGAAACCCGCCACCACACTGTGACCGGTGTGCATCACGCGTGCTCTGACGGTGACGCGTGGCGGGATTATCAATCCCGACCAACGTATGCGCTCTGCCGCGTCGCGCGCTATTGCGCCGCGACTGCCTCCTCAGCGGAGGCGCTGCCGCCGCCGAGCAGCGCGTCAATCTCGGCCAGGCACTCGTCGCGCTCGCCCAGCCAGCGCCGGTAGGGCACGCGGTGCACGCGCCAGCCCGCGCGCTCCAGAATGGCCTGGCCCGCAGGCGTGTCGAGCGTGGGTATGCTGGGCAGCGGCGGCTGCCGCTCCGGGTCGCCATCGCAGGCGATGGCCAACGCCTGGGTGCCTCGCTGGACCACGACATCAATGGCGAATCCGGCGACGGGATAGCCCAGGAAGACGGTGTACTCCGGCTGGACGCGCAACGCCGCGGCCACATCGCGCTCGAAGCTGGTCGCCAACGTGGCGTGGTCTTCGGGTGTATCCGGCTCCAGGCAGTCGGCGGCGTAGCTGAGGTATTCCGTCAGCAGATGGGCCGGCGGCAGATTGCGCGGATCGAGCGCGGTGAAGATCACCTGGCGCCGGCGCGCGCGCGTGATGGCGACGTTGAAGAGATTGTCATTGTTCATGAAGGTCAGCGAGCTGCGATGCGAGGTGGGGTCGGCGCAGAAGCTGAGCAGCATGATGTCGCGCTCGTCGCCCTGGAAGGTATGCGCCGTGCCAACGGCCAGTTCGTGGTCCTGCAGCACGCGCGGCTTCAGCTTGGCGGCCAGCGTGCGCGCCAGATAGTTCACCTGATCGCGGAAGGGCGAGAGCACGCCGATCGTGGATTTGGCGCGCGGATCCTTCTTGGCTTCGGCCTTAGCGATCTTGTTGATCTCGGCGATGATCGCCTCGACCTCCTCGGGGTTGTAGCCCTCTTTGCGCCGCTTGCCGTTCACCTTGCGCAGCTCCAGGCTGCGCGCGCCGATCGTGTCGGGCCGGCGCGTCATCACCCGCAGCGCATCGCCATAAAAGCGGCGATTGCTGAACTCGATGATCTGGGGCAGGCTGCGATAGTGCTCGTCCAGCAGCACCACGTCGTCCTGTGAGGGCAGCGCGCCATTGACGACATCAAGCAGGCTGTGGGTGCGATAGTTCCACTGCGATCGCTGGCTAGCGCTCAGTCCGTGTTGTGAGGCCAGCGCCGCCTGGCGGTCCTCGCGCAGGAAGCTGAGATGGCGCAATTGCTTCGGATCGCCACAGACAATCGCCCGCCGCCCGCGGAAGAGCAGCGGCAGCGCGCTGGCAACATCGCACTGCGAGGCCTCGTCTATCACTACCAGATCGAACTGCTCGCGTTCGAGCGGCAACAACTCCGCCGCGTGCGGATTGGTCACCGCCCAGATGGGGAAGGTGCGCAGGAGCGCGGCGAAGTCCAGTTCGGCGAAGATCTTATCCTGCTCGGCGGTACTGCGCGCTTCCAGCGCCGTTTTGAACAGCGCCAGCGTGCGCCGGTTGAGCCGCAGCGCATCGGCCAACGCGTCGCGCCGGCGCGTGGCCAGCAGCTCGCCCACCAGCGCGCCGCGGTCGGCGCGCAGCCGGGCGTGGCGCGTGAGCAAGCTGTTCAACTCATCGTGGCTGCTCGCGTCGCTAGCGAGATCGGCCAGATCGGCGCGCGTCGTCTCGCGCTCGGCGATGCGCGGCATTTCGCGCAGGCGTCCGGCGGGGATGCGCAGTTTTTGGGCCAGTTCGCGCGAGACCTGTTGTTGCTTGCGCGCGGCCAGCCAGCCGAGCACCGGCAGACGGGTGGCGCCCAGCCGTCGCAACTCGGCGTGGATGCGCCGCAGTTCGTCGGCGCCCAACTCGGCCGCCGCCTGTTCGTCGTAGGTGGCCGCGCCCAACTGCCGCAGCTGATTGGCGGTGCGCGACCAGCGCACCTCCGCTTCGAGCAGCGCGGCGATCTCCGTATCCAGTCCGGCCAGCTCGTCGTCGGCCGCGCGCAGCCGATCCTCCAGCATTTCGATCTCACCGGGACGCGGCTTGGCGGGCGCGCCCGTGCCGTCGAAGAGGTTATCCAGAAACTGCTTCAATTCATCGCGATAGCGTCGATCGCCGCCGCGCAGGATGACGGTCAGGTTGCCCAGGTGTGGCATCAGCTTCTCGACCACCACATCTACGGCCTTGTTCATCTTGGAGGAGAGCAGCACCGTCTGCCCGCGCGCCACGGCATCCAGAATGAGCTGGGCAATCGTGAACGACTTGCCGGTGCCCGGCGGCCCGATGACCAGCGTCAGCGGGCGATGCTCGGCACGGCGCAGCACGCGCTCCTGCGCCAGGCTCAACTCGGCGCCCGAAAGGATGGGCCGGTGATCCTGCTCGCGCGGTGGCGGCGCGACCTTGGTGGGCAGGGCAGCCGAGCCGAAGATGGCGGCGAGTGGTGTGGAGAGGGTGCCACGGTTGCCCATCTCCTGCAACTCGGTCAACACGCCGCGCGCCTCGGTGGGCCGGCGCACCAGCGCCATGGCCGAAGCGCACAGCATCTGGACGGGGCTGTCGAGCAGGTCTTCGAGGGCCTCCTGGTTCTGCAATTGGGGAAACGCCTCGAGATCGTCGGTGCGCAACTCAGGGATCAACTCGCCCACGACGGCGGCAAACTCGCGTAGACCTTCGTTGTCGAATGGCGCCGTCGGCACCTGGCCCAGAATCACCTCGGCATACGCCTGGGCCTGCTCGTCGTTGTCGGCATCGATCAGCGAGGCCAACAGCGGGAAATTGATGCGCTGCTCCTCCAGATCCACCGACATGAAGGCCTGCGAGCCTTCCTGCTCGATGTGCGCGGGCCAGTAGAACAGTGGCGCGCAGTAGAGCTCGCCTTTGCGATTGCCACCCCCGCGGCCACGGCCCACCAGAAAGATCGAGCCGTAGATCAGGAACTTCTCGCGCCGGTTGACATCGGCGGCATTCTGCGCCGTCACCCCCGTGCTGAGGTTGACCTCCAGCCGGTCGATCTGCCCGGTGAGCAGCACCTCGACGCTATCGGCGAAGGTCAGGTACTCCGCCTGGTGCTTGTCGAGCACATTGGTCAGCACGCCGCCGCGCGAGTCGGCGGAAAAGCAGTCGTGGAAGTAGCGGCAGATGCCGGCGAACGCGCTGGAAACGGGGGCGTCGTCCACGCGCATGGCGGCGGCCTCCGGCCAGTCGCCCACCGGTGTCAGCCCGGCGCGTGCGGGCGCAAGGGCGGCATCGACGATGCCCGCGCGCGCGTCGGCCTCTTGCGTCGCGGTCGTGCGCGTGCGTCCGAATGCGGCCATAGCGCCTCCTCTGAAACCGTCGTCACCCCACGAACCAGCCACGCGTGTGCCGCGATGGAACCGATCCGCGACGTAGGTGTCGTGTTGCCAATACCCGGTCAACGCGCCAGCCGCAAGGCGGCCACCCATCCGCGCACCGGATCCAGTCGCGAGTATCGTAGGGCAGTGTCTTGTCAAACGTCAAGCAGACTCCCCAGGATGGGGGGTCTGGCTGGTACTCACGGCTGGCAAGTCATGTGCGATGACACGCTGGCCCAAACGCATCCGAGCCGCCATCACTGGCTGGTGGAGGCTGGCAACCTGGTCCCGGTCTCGATGCGAATCGCTGGATCGCTCCGATCCGGTTGGCTACCATACCTCAATGTAGTGAGCATGCGGCATGAGATTGACACGGTAGCCCACCCAGGCGGGTGGATTACCCCGACGCACAGTGCCCATGGCCCAGGGGAGAGATCACCCGGGTTGCTGGCCGTACTCGTCGTCGGTGACGTGTTCGCCCCAGGTCGCGCTGTTGCCTGCGTCGTCGACCTCGAGCATCGCGAGGTGGGTCATGAAGCGATCGGGGGCGGCGCCGTGCCAGTGCTCCTCACCGGGCTCGAAGAACACGCGGTCACCGGGTCGGATGACTTCGATCGGCCCGCCACGACGCTGCGCGCGGCCGATACCCTCGGTGACGTAGATGGTCTGGCCGTGGGGGTGGGTGTGCCACGCCGTGGGGGTGGGTGTGCCACGCCGTGCGGGCGCCCGGCGTGAAGTGAACGCTGCTCGCGCTCAGGCGCGAGGCCACTGAGGGCGTCGCGACCGTGTCGACGTAGACCGCGCCAGTGAACCATGCGATCGGTCCAGCCATAGTCTCGATGGAGTTTTTGGTGATCCGCATGTCGTTCTCCTTGGTGGTGTAGGGCGCTCCGCTGGTGAAGGGCGCTGGCATGGGTGGCCGCGCTACCCGGCGGAAACCAGGTGATCGGCGGCATCACGCGTCCCAGTCCTCGGGCAGCTTGCGCGTGACGATGCGGATGGCGCGGATCTGCTTGGAAGCATCCTCGCTGAGATCAGCCAGCGCCAGGTTGTAGGTGAATTCCCACTGCGACTGGCTGATCGAACCTTGAAGACCGGCTGTGAGCCGGGCGGACGCCTCGGGCGCCCGCAGCGCGCGCCGCAACGAGTCGTCGGCCACGCTGCGCGCTAGATCCCAGTTGGGGGTGTCGGTGGGAAACTCGCGCAGGGTCAGTATCAGGTCAGGTTGTTGGAGCGCCGCGTTGAGAAACGGCCGCGCCAAGCGGCGTAGCCGCGCGGCCAGTCCGCCGAGATCGGCCACCTGGTTCCCGGACCATTGCGCCACGTCCGCGCCATTGGGGTCGTACTGCATGATCGGCCTCCCGCCGCTGCTCCGCCAACACCCGCCGCCGCTTCCCTCCTCCATTATAGCAAGCCGGTGGCCGAAAATGCGCTTGCTAATCTGGTAATAGCTCACATGGGCTGGGAATCAGGCTGGCAGCGCGCTCAATGGTACGAGCACATGGCGGAAGGCTGGCCTCGGTGGGCGTGAGTTATAGAGGACGCTGGTCGACTGCAATTCGACGAGTAATCCAGGTGGGCATGGACGCGGATGGGGCTCGCAGCCAGAGGCCCGACGGCGTGGCATCGCGCCCGCGTCGGCGTTGTATACTGTGGCACGATGATGCCGTACCAGCGCCAACCGGCGCGCACGCGGCGATGATCGTGCGAAACCCGAAACGAAGGAGTTTGCGGGTGCGTTACCCTCTCTATTTTGATGACCCCTCGTTCCCCAACGATGTCATCCGTCGCGAGCATTCGCCACCCCTATCAGTTGCCCCTGGACCCGCCAGCGCGGCGCGGTCCTGATGGGGAGCGGGCAGGCGGTTAGCCCCTGCCAGATGCGATTGTTGCGTAGCCTCGGCGACATAGGAGGTTCTCGTGCCCAACGACGATTTCATGCCCATCAAGAACTGGGACCATCTCGAGTTTTATGTCGGCAACGCCAAACAGGCGGCGTACTATTATTGCTCGACGTTCGGCTTTCACCCCATCGCCTATGCTGGCCTGGAAACCGGCGTACGCGACCGCACCAGCTATGTCATCGGCCAGGGTGACATCCGCTTCGTCCTCACCACCGCGCTCAGCCCAGACCATCCCGTCGCCCAGCATGTACTGCTACATGGCGACGGCGTCAAGGATGTCGCGCTGCAGGTGCCCGATGCCGCGGCGGCCTACCATGCCGCGCTGGAACGTGGCGCGCGTAGCGCTATTGAGCCCACAGTTACCGAGGACAAGTACGGCCGGGTCAAGCGCGCCGCCATCTATACCTATGGCGAGACGCTGCACAGCTTCATCGAACGCGAGGACTACGCCGGCCCATTCCTGCCCGGCTACTCCGCGCAGGCGGTGCCGCCGTGGTTCGCCGAGCGCGACGCCGGCCTCCAGCGCATCGACCACGTCGTCGGCAACGTGGAACTGGGCAAGATGAATGAGTGGGTCGCCTTCTACGAACGCGTGCTGGGTTTTGCGCAGATCATCCACTTCACCGACGAAGCGATCAGCACCGAGTATTCGGCCCTGATGTCCAAGGTGATGGAGGGCGGCGCGGGCAAGATCAAGTTTCCCATCAACGAGCCGGCCCAGGGCAAGAAGAAGTCGCAGATCGAGGAATATCTGGACTACTACCGCGGCCCCGGCGTGCAGCATGTGGCGATGGTCAGCGACGACATCATCGCGACGGTCGCGCAGATGCAGCGCCAGGGCGTCGAGTTCATCCCCGCGATTTCCAGCTACTATGAGGAGCTCGAAGCGCGGGTCGGCAAGATTGACGAACCTATCGCCGAGATCGCCAAACTGGGCATTCTGGTGGATCGCGACGAAGACGGCTATCTGTTGCAGATCTTCACCAAGAACGTGCAGGACCGCCCCACGGTGTTCTTCGAGGTGATCGAGCGCAAAGGCGCCCGCGGCTTCGGCGAGGGCAACTTCAAGGCGCTCTTTGAGGCCATCGAGCGCGAGCAGGCGCTGCGCGGCAACCTCTAACTCTCTGTTACTTTCTCCGCAGCCCGCGCAGGCGGGCTTCGTGGCGGAACGCCGTAGGGGCGAATGGGTATAGCGGAGCGTCGCCCGGTTTCAACCGCCCGCGTCGCCCGCCCGCAACCGCCCCTGGCGATTCCGCCACGAAAGGAAGGAGCGCGCTTCATGCCATCGTATACTTCGCTGGGCCAGGTGCCACCCAAGCGGCACACCCAGTTTCGCCAGCCCGACGGCTCGCTCTATAGCGAGGAATTGTTCGGCGAGGAGGGATTCAGCGGCGTCTACTCGCTGCTGTACCACCAGCATCCTCCGACCCGTGTCAGCAAGATCGCCAAGCACAGCGCTGTCTGCGAGCATGAGTGGGAGCAGGAGGTGCACCGGCACCATCACCTGAAGACCCATGCCATGGCGCCTGGTGGCGATCCGGTGACGGGGCGCAAACTGCTGCTCTACAACACCGACTGCACCATCGCCGTGGCGCGGCCTACCGCGCCGATGGACTACTACTACCGCAATGCCCAGGCTGACGAGCTGCTCTTTATCCACGAGGGACAGGGCACGCTCGAAACCATCTTTGGCATGCTGCCTTATCGCGAAGGCGACTACCTGGTGGTGCCGCGCGGCACCACCTACCGCGTACTGGCCGACGCGGGCGAGCAGCGCATGCTGGTGGTGGAGGCCTTCGGTGGGCCAATCGCCCCGCCCAAACGCTATCGCAATGCCTTTGGCCAGCTGCTGGAGCACTCACCGTACTGCGAGCGCGATCTGCACGGCCCCACCGAGCTGCCACAACACCGCGAGCGCGGCGCGTTCGATGTGCGCGTGAAGGTCAACGGCCAGTTGATGACCTACACGTTCGACTTCCACCCGCTCGATCTCGTCGGCTGGGATGGCTACCTCTACCCGTATAGCTTCAACATCGCCGATTTCGAGCCGATCACCGGTCGCGTACACCAGCCACCGCCGGTGCACCAGACCTTCGAGGGGCCGAATTTCGTCGTGTGTTCGTTCTGCCCGCGCAAGTTGGACTATCACCCGCTGTCAATCCCGGTGCCCTATAACCACAGCAACATTGATAGCGACGAGATGATCTATTATGTCAGCGGCAATTTCGGCAGCCGCAAGGGCATCGAGACCAGTTCCATCACGCTGCATCCGCGCGGCATTCCCCACGGGCCGCACCCCGGCACCGTGGAAAAGAGCCTGGGTGCCGAGCGCACCGAGGAACTGGCGGTGATGGTGGACACTTTCCGCCCGCTGAAGTTTGGCGACGCCGCCGAGCCGCTGGATGACCCACAATATCCGTTCAGCTGGCTCGAATAGGGAGGATGCATGACGCGTATCATCAAGTTCTATGAGACGACGCTGCGCGATGGGGAGCAGACACCTGGCATCAACTACTTCGCCGAGGAGAAGCTTGAAATCGCGCGGGCGCTGGCCGATATGGGCTTCGACACGCTCGACTGCGGCTTCCCGATATCGGGCCAGCCCGAACTGGAGGCGGTGCAACTGATCGCGCGCAACGTGCACAATGCCGAAATCTGCGCCATCGCGCGCGCCTTCCCCGGCGATATTGACAAGGCCTGGGAGGGTGTCAAGGACGCGACGCACAGCGCCGTCCACCCGTTCATCAGCACGTCACCGCTGCACCGCGAGGCCAAGTTGGGCAAGACGCGTCCCGAGGTGCTAGAGTTGGCGCGCACGGCGGTGGCGCACGCGCGCCAGTATACGCCCAACGTAGACTTCGCGCTCGAAGATGCCACGCGTACCGAACACGATTTCATCCTGGAAGTGGTAGATGCGGTCACGCGAGAGGGCGTGCGCTTCGTCAGCATCTGCGATACGGTGGGCTTTGCGCTGCCCTGGGAGTTCGGTGAGCTGATCGCCGCCGTGCGCCGCGAGTTTCCCGGCGTGCTGATCTCGGCGCACTGCCACGACGATCTGGGTCTGGCCGTCGCCAATGCGCTGATGGCGATTCAGGCTGGCGCGGAACGC
>DASYGC010000577.1:0-2574 GCA_036000225.1 Ktedonobacterales bacterium
GGTATTGTCTTGAAAGCCGTTGGTGAGCGGCGCCAGCCACCACAGACCGATCGCCGAGAGGATGCACGCGGCTAGCAGCATCCCGATCGTAACCCACGACCTGGTATGCTGGCCATTCATCCTGAAAGACATTGTTGTGCCGATCCTTCCAGAGAGACGCGGGTCAGGTGGCCGCTGGCACCCGATACAGTGAGACTTCCCCCCACTGCGCGATCAAAATAAGCTGGCTTTGCTGGAAGCCCAGATAGGTGGGCAAGGACGCGGCGATCACCCTGTTGTCATAGGTGTTCGTCAACCAGCGCATCAGGCCAGCATCGTAGACAATATACGTGAAGCCTTGCTGCCGCAGGAGCCGCAGCATGCCGCTGGGCGTCTGGCCCGCACTCACCAGATAGGGCACCCAGTCGCCGCCCGAATCGGCCACGTACTCGCGATCCGTAAAGAAATAGCCAGTGCCGCGACCGAGCATCAGCAGTTTGCCATCGTGGGGCAACACCCCATTGACGTAATCGAACATCTGCCAGTCGTCGGGGGATATGCCGCCGCTGAGTTGTGTCCGCAGCATCGTTTGCTCGGAGATCTTGCCTTCCAGCTGGTTGATTGGCGAGCGAATAGCGTACAGGCTCTCCATGTAGGGAAGAATTTGCACCGCCGCCACGACGGTAGCCAGGCTGACGAGCACCACGGAGAGGATGATGGCTCGCCGCGCCACGCGCGCGGCGAGCCACCCCAGCAGGACACCGCCCAGCAAGGTGACGAGCAGCACCGCGGGGATGGCATAGCGCTCGACGAGCGCGCCGCTAAACGTCCACAGGGCGAAGGCCAGTAGCCCGGTACCCCCCAGCGCCGCCACGATCAGGGTTTGACCACGCGCCTGCCCGTCCCTCGTCAACCAGCGCTGACGCAGCGCCAGCCAGCAAAATGGCAGCGCGATGAGGGCGCCAATTGCCAGGCTTCCCGCGGGAAACGCCGTGCCCTCGCCATAGACAGTCGGATCACGGAAGAGACCCAGCGCGTTCAGATGGAACAAGGCGGTGCTGCCAGTGTGCGGCCCGAATCGGGCGAAGGTGGCGGCCAGCGTCGCATCGCGGGCCGCGTTCCACTCCGGCGTCACGAAGACCGTACTGAGCGCCGGATAGATGGGATTCCCCAGCAATGCCCAGTTCTTGAGGAGCCACGGGCCAAACGCCAGCGCCAAGGCACCGACAAATGCCGCCGGCACGGCGAGCGTGTGGAGCAGCTGTTGGTTCCGCGTGCGGTGATCTGGGCGATAGCGCGCCATGCGCAGCACACCAAGCAGCACCAGCAAGACTACCCCCGGCAGGTATTCGAGAGCGGTGTACTTGACCCCAAACCCTAACCCCAGCAAGCATCCCGCCAGCGCCAGAAAGCGCGCGCCTTCTGCCGGCTGACCGACCGGGCGCTCAAGCCAAGCGATCAGCACAACGAGCGTGGCCAGACCATAGAAAACCAGCGCCGTCTCGACGTAGCTTTCCGCGGTGTACATGAACACGAGGGGCACCGTCAGTTCGGCGGCAACGGCGAGCCATGCGGCCGTCAGTCCGAAGTGGCGTCGCACCACCCCGAAGATCAACAGGCCGGCCAGCACTTCGAACGTGTCTTGCACCATGCTGGCCGCTTGCGGCGCCTGAAGGCTCAGGGCGACGAGGTTGAGCATTTCGGTGTTGAACGGCAGGTTCGCATGCGCCCAACCGGGAAATCCGCGCATCGCGTGGTCGCGCAGCAGCAGCAGCGGCACGGACCAATGGTACTGATAGGTGTCGTATCCCGTCCACGAGGTCGGTAGACTCAGATCGAAAAAGTAGGTCAGGCCGATAACGACCACGCTCAGGCCCGCGGGGAGCACGGCGATGGCGCTCTCAATCCGCACCGGCTCCTGGCTGCGCAGCGTACTCAGCATCTGGCGGGCGGCCGCCCGCCACTGCTCGATCAGATCTCTCACCCAGCGGCGCTCGGGTGCGAAGACCCAGGGGAGCGCGACAAGCGGGAGCACGAAGACGAAGGAATAATACAGATGCAGCATCCCCAGCACCAGGACGGCCAGACTCATGACACCAAGGCCCAATCCGCCCGCCAGCGCAAGCACCTCGCAGCGCGAGAAGACGGTTTCGAGGCGCAGCAGCCGCAAGCCACGGAGCCCGATCAGCAAGCCGACCAACACCACCGTCGCCGCGACTCCCACATCGAAGAGGCGGTCGAGGATCGTCCCCAGATGCGGCTGGTCGAGATGAGGGACATAAATCAGCCAGTGGTAGGCGCCCAGAGCGGCCAGGGTCACGACCGCGGCGAACCATCCGAGCGGCCAGCCCCACGACCTTGCGGCCGCTGCCTCGCTCACGGGACTGGACTCAACCGCCCGCCGTTCGCGCACCGATGTCACGTTTGTCGCCTCCCCTGATCGCGGTCGCTCCGCCGCCACAGTATAGTTGCAATGCCTCATTCGGACAATCCACCCGCCAAGATTGGTCCCGCGCAGGTGCGCTGAAGCAGGTGCGCTGAAGCTAGATGAGGTGTGGGATCTCGATCGTGCCAGCCGCCCTTCCAGGGACTCTG
>DASYGC010000578.1:0-1851 GCA_036000225.1 Ktedonobacterales bacterium
CGCCAGATCATCCACTCGACGGCGCGCGTGGGCCAGCTCAAGGTCGAATCGGCGCGCCAGACCATCGAGGCGCTGAACCCCGATGTGCGCGTCATCACGCACAACGAGTGGCTCGACCGCTCGAATGTGGCGCGCATCATCGCGGATTACGACCTGATCGTGGATGGCACCGACAACTTTCCCACGCGCTATCTGCTCAACGATGCCTCGGTCATCGCGGGCAAGCCGGTGGTGCATGGCAGTGTCTTCCGCTTCGAGGGCCAGGTGACGGTCTTCAAGCCGGGCGCTGGACCGTGCTACCGCTGCCTCTTCCCCGAGCCACCACCGCCCGAGCTGGCGCCAAGCTGCGCCGAGGCGGGGGTGCTGGGGGTGCTGCCGGGGACCATCGGCATGCTGCAAGCGACCGAGGCGATCAAGCTGATTCTGGGCATCGGTGAGCCACTGGTGGGCCGGCTGCTGACCTACGACGCGCTCAGCGAGACCTTCGACGAGCTGCGCCTGCGCCGCGATCCCCACTGCCCCGCCTGTGGCGAGGGCGCGCACCCCGAAGATTTGCCCACGTACGAAGCGTTCTGCGGACTACCGGTCCGCTCGGCATAATGGCGTTTTGAGGTAGGAGCCAACCACATGAGTACGGTACGCATTCCGCCGGTGCTGCGCCCGAGCACCGGCGGCGCCAGGCAGGTCGAGGTCAGCGGCGCCACACTGGGCGCCGTGCTCGACGATCTCTTCGCGCGCTACCCCAGCGTGCGCGAGCAGATCATCGCGCCCGATGGCGGGCTGAGTCGCTTCGTCAACGTCTTCGTCAACGATCAGGATGTGCGCTATCTGCAAGGGCTGAGCACCCCCGCCGCGCCGGGCGATACCGTCGTGCTGCTGCCGGCGATGGCTGGCGGCGCGGGTGAACTGCTGGTGCGCTTCACACCCGCGCTGATCAGCGCGCGGCAGAGCATCGCCGGCTAGCGCGCCGCGATGCCGGAGAGACCTCACCATGCTCTATGCCAATCTGCTCGATGCCATTGGCCACACCCCGCTGGTGGAATTGGGCGCGCTGAGTCCCAGCGCCCAGGTACGCCTCTACGCCAAGTTGGAGGGCGCCAACCCGACCGGCAGTGTCAAGGATCGCATCGCGCGCCAGATGATCCTGGAGGCCGAGCGCGCGGGCCGTCTGGCGCCAGGTGGCGTGATCTTGGAGCCGACCAGCGGCAACACGGGGATCGGGCTGGCCATGATCGCGCGCCTGCGTGGCTACCGCTTCATCGCCGTCATGCCCGACAACGTGACACGCGAGCGGCGCCAGATGCTGGAGCTCTATGGCGCCGAGATCATTGACTCGCCCGGCGCGGAGGGCAGCAATGGCGCGGTGCGGCTGGCACAGCGGTTGGCCGCGGCGGACCCACGCTATGCGCTGCTGTACCAGTATGGCAATCCCGCCAATCCCCAGGCGCACTACGAGACGACGGCTCCCGAAATCATCGCCGACCTACCCGATCTGGATGTCTTCGTGGCGGGGCTGGGCACCGGCGGCACCTTGACCGGCGTTGGACGGCGGCTGAAGGAGCACAATCCCGCCATGCGCGTGGTGGCGGCCGAGCCGCTGCAGGGCGAGGGAGTGCAGGGGCTGCGCAGCCTGGAGGATGGCTTCATTCCCCCAGTGCTGGATGCCAGCGTGCTGGATGGCAAGATCCTCGTGCATGCCAGCGATGCGATCCGCGCCATGCGTGCGCTGCTCGACCAGGAGGGCATCTTCACCGGCCCCAGTGGCGGCGCGGCGGTGCATGCCGCGCTGCGCGTGGCGCGCACACTGGAACACGGCAAGATCGTCGTGCTGCTGGCCGACGGCGGCTGGAA
>DASYGC010000579.1:0-3815 GCA_036000225.1 Ktedonobacterales bacterium
AGTTCGACGATTACGTGCTCGACTATCTGCCGCGTGCCGTGCGCAAGCTCAAGGCGGTGGCGGGCGCCGACGAGTTCAGCCTGCTGGGCTGGTGCATCGGTGCCCTGGTGACGACGATGTACGCGGCGCTGCGGCCCGACGATGGGCTGCGCAATCTGCTGCTGCTGACGGCGCCGCTGGACTTCAGCGATCCCGGCTGCGGCGGCTTCACGCGCTGGGCCAACGACGAGTATTTCGATGTCGAGAAGGTGCTGGCGGCGTACGGCAACATGCCCGGCGAACTGCTCGATTACGGCGCCAAGGCGCTCAAGCCCGTCGAAAACTATCTCAGCAACTACCTGCGGCTGTGGGACAATGTGAACGACGCCAAGATCGTGGAGTCCTGGCACGCGATGAACACCTGGGTCACCGATCTGATCCCCATCGCGGGCGGCGCCTATCGCCAGCTGATCGTGGATCTGTATCGCCACAACAAGCTGATGCAAGGCACGATGACCCTGCGTGGCGAGCGGGTGGACCTGGGCAACATTCACGCCGATTTGCTCAATCTGATCGCCACCGAAGATCATATCGTACCGCCAGGGCAGACCGAGGGCGTGATGGCGAAGATCGGCAGCGCGCACAAGCAATTGTTGCGCATCCCTGGCGGCCACATCGGCATGATGGCCGGTAGCGCCGCGATCAAGCGCACCTGGCCGCAGATCGAGGCCTGGCTGGCGCCGCGCTCGGCGGCGGAGCCGCTCACTGAATAGACGCTTACCCGGTGGGCATGAGGGAGGCGCGACATGGCATCGCCGGTGCGGGAAGGCGACCTCCTATGGGAGCCGTCGGAGGCGTTCAAGGCACGAACGAACTTTGCGCACTACATGGCCTGGCTGGGCAGCGAGCGCGGCCAGCATTTCACGACCTACGATGCGTTGTGGCAGTGGTCGGTGTCGGACCTCGACGGTTTCTGGCGCTCGATCTGGGATTACTTCGCGGTCACGGCATCGCGGCCCTACACAGCGGTGCTGGCCGACCGGCGAATGCCGGGCGCGCGCTGGTTCACCGGCGCCGAGCTGAACTACGCCGAAAACGTGTTCCAGCGCGCATCAGCCGACCGCCCGGCCGTCAAGTTCCGCTCCGAGCGCGTGCCGCTGCTGGAGATGTCGTGGGACGAGTTGCGCCAGCAGGTGGCGGCGATTGCCGCTGGCCTGCGCCAGATGGGGGTGCGGCGCGGCGACCGGGTGGTGGCCTATATGCCCAACATCCCGCAGACGCTGGCGGCCTTCCTGGCTACGGCCAGCCTGGGGGCGGTGTGGTCGAGCTGCTCGCCGGACTTTGGTACGCAGAGTGTCATCGACCGCTTCCAACAGATCGAGCCGGTGGTGCTTTTCGCGGTGGACGGCTATGCCTACAACGGCAAGGCGCACGACCGCCGGTCCATCGTGGCCGAGCTGGAGCGGGCGCTCACCACCGTGCGCCACACGGTGCTGGTGCCCTACCTCGATGCGGCGGCGACCACTGAAGGGTTGGCGCACGGCGTGCTCTGGGCCGATCTGCTGACGCACGACGGGCCGCTGACCTTCGAGCAGGTGCCCTTCGATCACCCGCTGTGGATCCTCTATTCGTCGGGCACCACCGGCCTGCCCAAACCCATCGTGCAGGGGCAGGGCGGCATCCTGCTGGAGCACCTGAAAATCATCAACCTGCATACCGATATTCAGCCGGGTGATGGGCTGTTCTGGTTCAGCACGACGGGCTGGATGATGTGGAACTTCCTGATCGGCGGGCTGCTGGGCGGCGCCACCGTGCTGCTGTATGACGGCGCGCCGGGCTACCCCGATCTGGGCACGCTGTGGGAGTTTGCCGTCGCGACGGGCATGACGGTGCTGGGGACTAGCCCCGGCTTTCTGCAGGCCTGCGCGCGCGCCAAAATCACGCCAGGCAAGACCTACGATCTCAGCCGGCTGAAGTCGGTGGGCTCGACCGGTTCACCGCTGCCGCCCGAGTTATTCGGCTGGCTGTACGAAACGGTCAAGCGCGATCTGTGGGTGGCCTCGGTCAGCGGCGGCACCGATCTGTGCACCGGCTTCCTGCTGGGCTGTCCACTGCTGCCGGTGCGCGCCGGTGAGTTGCAGTGCCGCGCGTTGGGTGCCGATGTCCAGGCGTTCGACGACAACGGCCAGCCACTGATTGACCAGGTGGGTGAGCTGGTGATCGCCGCGCCGATGCCCTCGATGCCGCTGTACTTCTGGAACGACCCCGAGGGCAAACGCTACCGCGAGAGCTACTTCGAGATGTACCCCGGTATCTGGCGCCACGGCGACTGGATTCGCATCACGCCGGAGGGCGGCGCCGCGATCTACGGGCGCTCCGATTCCACGCTCAACCGCCAGGGTGTGCGCATGGGCACCAGCGATATCTATCGCGTGGTCGAAGCCATCCCCGAGGTAGTAGATAGCCTGGTGCTGGGCATCGAGCTGCCGGGAGGGCAGTACTACATGCCGCTCTTCGTCGTGCTCGCACCGGGCGCGACGCTGGACGACGCGCTACGCGCGCGTATCAACGATCGACTCCGCACCGATCTCTCGCCACGCCATGTGCCCGACGAGATCATCCAGGCGCCCGAGGTGCCACGCACGCTGAGCGGCAAGAAGCTGGAAGTGCCGATCAAGAAGCTGCTGCTGGGCATCCCGCCGGAGAAGGCGCTCAACCCCGGCGCGACGGCCAACCCGGCGGCGGTGGACTTCTATGTCGAGTTCGCGCGCCAGCGCATGGCGGGCAAGGGGTCGGTGCTTCCGTCATAGGGGATACCCTGAAGTTTCGCTTCAGCAAGGAGGGATACATGGCGCGACGCCTGATGCTCGGCAGCGCGATCTCGCTGCTGATGGCGGTGGCGCTGCTGGGTGCGGGATGGGCGGGCTATACGCGCGTGGCGGCCACGTCGGCGCGGTCGGCGCAGATCTTTGTGACCATGGATCATCGCCTGCCAGAGCAAGTGCGGATCCTACTGAATGTGGTGGCGCCACTGCCGATCGGGCGCACCTACTCCGATGAGGCAATGGTCTGTGATGGCGTTACGTTGCGCTACGGTCAGGAGACCGCGCCCGTGCCGCTGGGCTACTTCGGCACGATACCCGCGCGCGCCGCCGGACAGGCCTATCGCTGTATCTTTCATCATTGGACCGGCGATGCCACTTTCATCATTCCCGCGTTGACGACGATCACGCCCTCCTTCACCGCGCCAGCCAGCGGAGCAAACCTCGCGCTCGATCAGCCGCTCGCGCTGAAATTCGCAAGCAACGCACCGGCCGATAGCTCCAATGAGTACATGCCCGACATCTGGGCCACCGACAGCCAGATGCACTACACAATGCCGAACATGAGTGGCCTGGGGCCTGGAGGTGGGACAGCAACCTTTGGCCCACCCGGTCGGCGCGGATTTCAACCGGGACCTGGCACCCTCATGCTGGTCCACACGCTGCGCGGCGCCAGGATAGCGGTAGCCGGTTGGAGCGGCGTCGGCGTGATCGATCAGATCGGGGTGTCACTACCCGTGGTATGGGTTTGAGCCTGCCCAACTGCCAGGGTGCAACGACCAGCCGCTGTGCGACGCGGTGAGCGGCAGGGCACGAGCGAGGGGTGGTAGGATGTGGCGGTGGCCTGAGGCAGTTCCCACGCGGCTCAGGCCGATGGGATGGGGCGCGTTTCATGGCGTGTCGGCTGCGTCGCGCGTTGGCTGAACGGGTACGCGATGCCGTCGGCTAGTCGCACGCGGCGCAGGAGAAGGGGGATCGCGTATATGCGGATGGAAGTGACCTGCCGCTGCGGAT
>DASYGC010000580.1:0-8201 GCA_036000225.1 Ktedonobacterales bacterium
GGGTGTGCGCTCTTGACCCACCCTCCTTCGCTGCTGCCCCTCCTACACTATAAAAAAGAAAGCGCATTGTCCGCAACACGGGCGCCGTTCCAGCGTACAGTGGGGTGATGATTGGCGAGGTTGTGTGATCACGCTCCGCAACGGATATACTCCCCATTGACCGCGTTCACCGTCGAGGCGACGCCGCGCTACGGGTGCGCGCTCAAGATCTCGCTCCTTGCCTGGCGCCATTTCCGCTTGAGAACTGCCACCGATGTCACAAATGGAGGCACATTGCTATGGATCTTGATCTGACGACCACCATTGCCGGGGTCACCGTCTATCCCGATCGCGCGCTGGTGACGCGCCACGGAGAAGCCCAGGTCGACAGCGCGGGTACACATGCCCTGCGCATTGCCGGCCTGCCAGCCGCCGTGCGCCGTGACTCCTTGCGTGCTACTGGTCGCGGCCCAGCCGGCACACGCATCCTGGGTGTCGAGCAGGCGGCGGAGTTCCATGCTGCCGCGCCCGAAGAAGCGCTGGAGCGAGTGCGTGATGATATCACGCTGCTGGAACATGAGGTGGCCCTGCTCGAAGAGCGCGAGCGTGGCCTCGAAGAGCAACGCGGCTGGCTGCGCGGCCTGGGTGAGCAGTCCGCGCGTAGCCTGGCCTGGGGCATTGCCAGGGGGACGGCCAAGACCGACGATGCCGGCGCGTTCTTCACCTACGCCGCCAATGAATCACAGCGTCTCGCGGTGGCCGCGCTGGACCTCACGCGACAACACGAGGAGACCCAGCGTGCGCTCGATGCGCGCCGTCGCGAGTACGCCCAACTGGGCGGTGGCCAGCAGCCCGATCGACTCGCGGCCACCATCCGCATCGAAACCGCGGCGCCTGGCACCATCGAGGTCGACCTTTCCTATCTGATCGCCGGCGCCGGCTGGCAACCACGCTACGATGCGCGGGTCGATGTCGCCGCCGCGCGTATGCATTTGACTCAGCAAGCGCTCGTCTCTCAGCATACGGGCGAGGACTGGCACCAGGTCGCGCTGGCGCTGTCCACCGCTCGCCCATCACTTGCCGTTCGTTTGCCTGACGATCCTGACCCGTGGTACATTGATGTCGTGCAGCCCCCTCCGCCGCCCATGCCCATGGCTGGTCCGGTACGCAGTCGCGCGATCATGGCCGCGCCCGCGGGGTTCAGCGCCGCGGCGCCAGCGGGTGGTATGTTAGCCGATGGCATGGAGATGGTGTATAGCGCGGCCATGCCGGCGCCGCGGGAGGCCGCGACGGTGGCCAGCGCCGACATCGACCGCGCGGGCAGCGCGCAGGTCTTCCGCCTGCCCGGCGGCGTGGATGTGCCTTCTGACGGCACGCCGCACACCCTCGGCCTGGGCGAGGACGACCTGCCCTGCCGGCTCGACTACATCGCGGCACCGGTCATCGCTTCGGGCGCCCACCTGCGCGCGGTTGCCGCCAACGCCACCGGCCGAGTGCTCTTGCCAGGAGAGCTGCATGTGTTCCACAGCGGCGCGGCGGGCGACGAGTACGTCGGAGCGACCGCGTTGGACATCACCGCGGAAGGGGCCGAGCTCAAGCTCTACCTGGGCGTGGATGACAATGTCACGGTCAAGCGCGAACTGATCGAACGTGAGACCGACAAGGGCAACATCTTGCAGAGTGGCATCCGGCGCATCACCTATGGCTATCGCGTGACCCTTGGCAACCGCACCGACCGGCCACAGCGTGTGCTGCTTAAGGACCGACTTCCCGTGCCGCGCCACGAGCGCATCAAGTTGAAGGTGCTCGATCTCAAGCCCCAGCCCACCGAACGGACACGACTGGAACAACTCACCTGGGAGGTCCAACTGGCGCCGAACGAAGAACGCCAGATCGAGTGGCGGTTCGTCGTCGAGTCTCCCGCCGACGTGGAGGTCGCTGGCCTGGCGTGAAACAAAATCTCTGCAGTCCGCGCAGGCGGGCTTCGTGGCGGAACGCCTCTAGGCGCGGTTTCAACCGCTCGGCAACCGCGACGATGCGACAAGATTTGGCCTGAAATGGATGATGCCGCATGCAGTGCCAGAATTGTGGTCGGCCACTCCTGCCTGCGGATGCGGTCTGCCCGTTGTGCGGCAGCCCGGTGAGCACACCTGGCGGCGACCAACTGACCGACGAGATGCCCGCGCGGCCACGTGCCGGGGCATTCCAGGTTGGTACGCCTGAAGATCCCTTCGCGAACACCACCTATGAGGTGTTCGGAGGAAGCCAGGTAGGCGCACCAGTTGCCGCGCCAGCGCCGCCACTGGTGCTGGCAGCTGGTGCTGGCCCGGCAACGCGCTGGCCAGCGCCGCCGACCGCGCGCGGGCATCCCGGTCGCTGGTTGCCATTGTTCGCGGTCTGCTGCGCGTTCTGCGTGGTCGGTGCGCTGGTTGCCGGGGCGCTGGTGGCATCGGGACAGCTGGCGGGCGGTGTGATGCTTGGGCTGGGCGGGGTGGCACCACGGGCATCGCAGGCCGCGCACCCCACGCATCCGGTGGGCTTTCCCACCGCAACCGCGCGCGCACGCACGCTTTGCCCGCTCGCGCCGGTTGATTCACGTGCCGCTCAGGCGCTCGCGAACGTCCAACTCGCCACCGGTGTCCAGAGTCCTCAGTCCGATGTACCGCTCGACCGCGTCACCACCTTCCATGTGGGCCAAACGGTCTATGTCGCCTTCGAGCTGGCGACCAACGCGAGCGGAACGCTCACCGGCACCATCTGCGCCAATGGCACGCTAGCCGCCAAGGCACTCAGCGTACAAGCGGGTCAGCTTCACCGCCGCGGCGAGTTCAACCTCGCAACCCCACTCACCGCGGTCCAGGCCGGACCCGGCGCTGTCGTGCTCACCTGGAACGGCGCGGTAGCCGCCACTCTGCCGTTTGCCGTCAGCCCGCATTGAGCGCCAATTCTTTCTGATTGACAGATGACGCCAGATTCAGTACAATCGCGGCGCACATATCGTGGCATCGCTCACCGTGGCGGCACCATTTCGTAGGGGCGTACGGCTGTACGCCCTCTGGAGCTCGTTATGTGTCCCGCGAACATGGGTGCGCACTCTGGGCCTCGCTACGGGCCGCATTGGCGCCGCTTCGCTACAGCTACGCGCCCGAATTCACCGGTAACTATTCGTGGGTTGGGTGCTACCCGACCAAGAATCAGGACATGTTGGCTATAACGGCCAGGCGGGCGATGCGGTTGAGGGTAGGTTGAGGGTGGTGGCGCGCGTCAATCTGATGCACAGCGGTGGCGCACGTGGTTAACCGAAAGAGGATGGGGTTATGCGAGGTATGGTGGTGGGTGGAACAAAGCAGGCGACGCACGTTAGCCACAAGGGCATGGCACGGTGGGCACGGGTGCTCCTGCCGCTGGCCGGCATGCTGGCGCTGTTGCTATCGGCATGCGGCCAGGCGGCTCCCGGCGCGAGTCTCGCGAAGGATCAGCGATTCGTGTGGCCATTCGTTTCCAGCGATGGGACCAACACCATCACCGGCGAGGTACTCGACCCCAGCCTGATCTCCAGCGCCACCGATTTCACGAGCGCTTCATTGATCTATTCTGGGTTGGTAACGCTGAATTCCAGCCTCCATGTGGTCAATGACCTCGCCCGATCGATCGACGTGGACCCCACCGGGAAAAAGTACACATTTCACCTCTTACCTAACCTGGCATTCAGCGATGGCAAACCAATCCATGCGCAAGATTTCGCCTACGCCATGGACCGATCGCTTGACCCCAGCAATACCGCCGGGCTTGGTATTACCTACCTGGGACACATCCTTGGCGCGGGAGATCGCAGTGCGGGCAAGGTGCCGACTATCATTGCGCAGGGTGATAATCCAAACGCTGGCATCAGCGTTGTGGACGATCAAACGCTGGTCATTCGCCTCGATGCGCCGATCGGATTCTTCCTCGAGGCACTCACCTACCCAACCTCGTACCCGGTTGAGAAGTCGCTCGTCGATAAGTATCCTGGCGGAGCATGGGTCAATCACCTGGATCAGGGTGGTTGTTCCGGTCCATTCATGGTGAAGTCCTATGGTGGCGGCAAGGAACTCTCCTACATTCCGAACCCCAACTGGTCAAAGGCGACTCACCACAATCTGATCCTCACCGAGATCGACCGGCCGTTCGTGACGAGCGTGGACGCGGAGTACACCAACTATCGCGCCGGCCAGTACGACTATACCGATGTTCCCGACAACCAGTCGTCATACGCCCGTGGGCAGGATGATTATCGTGAAGTCGGTGAGCTTGCCATTGACTACTTCGGCCTGAACTTCACCAAGCCGCCCTTCGACAACCTTCAGATTCGCCAGGCGTTCGATCTCGCGCTCCAGCGTCAGGTGATCGTGGACCGCAATACCCAGGGCGGCGCAACGCCGACCTACCACATCGTGCCACAGGGTATGCCCGGCTACGACGTCAATCTCACCAATCCCGCGCCTGACGGCACTCAGGCAGTGACTGGCAACCAGGATGCCGCCCAGAAGCTGATGAAGCAGGTGCGCGCCAACTGTCAGGGCTTGACCAATAGCCAGGGCGTGTCGACTGATCCGGACTACTGCCCCTATATCATGGGCAACAATCCACAGCAAATCACGTTCTCTGCCAACGGTAGCAACCAGACGCGAGTTGATATTACGAGAGCCGCGGCAGCCCAGTGGAGCTTCATTCTGGGGTTGAATGTGGTCGAGCAGACGGTGACCTTCAAGCAGATCCTGAATATCTACACCATGACACCGCAAGCCGATCCGTTTCAGGCGTGGGCCGTTGGGTGGCTCGCCGACTATCCCGACCCGCAGGATTGGCTGACACTGCAGTTTGCCTCCACGGCTCCATACAATGCCTCGGGAGTCAGCGATCCCGCGCTCGACGCGGCCATGGCGAAGGCGGATGTCGAGCAGGATCCCGTGACGCGCGCGCAAGACTATAACCAGATCGAGCAGCAGATTGTCGCCCAGGTTCCCTGGATCCCCTTCATGCAAGAGAAAGCCAAGTGGCGTCTGCGCTCGTGGGTTCATGGCTTTACACTCAATAGTCTGGCCGTCATGCCTGACATCAGTTGGCCTTCCGTCTATGTGACGACGCCAACACAATGATCTGGCGCCCGGCAAGGTCGGCTCCCACGTATGCACGTCTCGAATTCGTGGGAGCGGCGGCATTGTGCCTGAGGAGCGAAGTAGCAGGCGCAGATGCGCGCTGACGGTGCGCTGCCATCCTTCATCACGACGCCTTTCACGCGCGGGAATCGGCAATCCCGCGTTGGCTGCTTGCCGTTGCTGCCTCCTACCGGGAATGCTCCGTCATGCGTTTCGTCGGACATTGGGCACTGCTTGACCCTGGTGTCTGGCCTGCTCTACGATTGAGGGCATGCCATCGTACGTCATGGCACATGAGAATGAACCCGCTGTCCACCGCTTGCGTATGACTTTTTGGGGAGATGCATGAGCACCCGCGCTCCAGCTTCCTATTCTGGCCGCCGCGGGCCAGGACATCGCAATGCCCATACGGCACGCTAGCCGTCTGGTGAGGAGGCTGGAGTGAGCGACCAACAGGATCCAGCGCGCGTCCCAACGACGACACCGCTATGGCATGGGACACCGCCCGATCCATACCAGACGGCGAACCAGCCGATCCGCGGCCAGGTGCTCGACCAGGGTGTGAGCCAGGTGATCGTAACCGCGCTGCTCGTCATCCTGGCCTTCGGCGCCGGCTGGTTTGGCAACCTCTACGTCAACCGGAGCAATACGGTCCCAGCGAACGATCCCCAGCTTGCCTCTATCATCCAGGCCTACGATACCATCAGTGCCGACTACGTCGACCCTAAAGCCATCGATCACAAGAAGATGGCCTACGCGGCCATCAACGCGATGGTTGATAGTCTGGGCGATACGGGTCATAGTCGCTTCGAGACACCGGAAGAACTGGCACAAGAAAACAGTTCATTGCAAAATCAGCCCACCGTCGGCATCGGCGTCCTCTTGAGTGGCGGTGGCGCGTCCCCGATCCGCATCGATGAGGTGTTTCCCAACTCCGCCGCCGATGGCCATCTGCTGCCGGGCGACTTCATTATTGCCGTCAACGGCACGGATATCACGGGCAAGACCATTGACCAAACGCGTCCGCTGATCCTGGGCCAGGAAGGCACCACGGTTACCCTTACCATCAAGCGCGCTGGCAGTGCCCAACCGATCGTCGTCACCTTGACGCGCAAACAATTCACGGTTCCCCTGGTATCCATGTACCTCATTCCGGGTCTCAACATCGCCGACATTCAACTCACCCAGTTCGCTGAGAACCCCGCCAATACCGATAGCACTGACATCGAACTGCGGACCGCTCTGAAAAAGGCCGCCGCCGCCGGTGCAACCGGCATCATCCTCGATCTGCGCGAGAACCCCGGCGGCTATCTGGATCAAGCGGTCCTCGTGGCCAGTGAGTTTATTCCCGCCGGATTGGGTCACAATGTCTTTATTCAGCGGTCGCGCACAGGACAGACCCCACAGGCCGTGCAGAGTGGTGGTCTGGCGACGGCGACACCGCTCACCGTTCTCGTCAATGAGAACACCGCCAGCGCCGCCGAAATCGTCACCGCGGCCATTGCCTACAATCGCCCCAGTGTCCATGTCGTTGGCGCGCACACCTTTGGGACCCACACGATCCTCACCACGGTCCCACTGGCCGATGGCGCCGTCATTCTGCTGGGCACCCAGGGATGGCTAACGCCTGGTGGCGTCAATGCGCACGACACCGGCGGTCTCCAGCCCGATCAACCAGTGGCGCTACCCGCCAGCGCGACGGAAATCACGCCGCTGGTAGCGATCGAGGAGCAGCTCACCCAACAGCAACTGCTCGCCAGCACCGACACCCAGTTGCAACAGGCCATCAAGGACCTGAGTCCCGCGTCGGCTGGCTGACACCTTTCTGGCTTCGGGCTACAGCCAGCTCCCTATGGCACTGGCCACCTGATCGGGTGCCTCGTGCATCAGCTGGTGGCCGGCGCCAGCAATCTCCACCAATGTGCTCTGTGCGAGATGTTCGGCCAGAAATCTCGCGTACTTTGGCGGTGTCAGGCGATCTTCGGTTCCAACCAGCACCAGCGTGGGTTGGCGCACGCCGGCAAGTTCGCCCGTCACATCGAAGCGATCGCAGGCACGCAGATCGCGGTAGAGCGCGTCAGCGGCCGTTGGCCCTCCCGCCACCAGGTACGCCTCCGCCAGTGCCGCATGCTCTGGCGCATGCGCCAACAGCGTGATCTGCCGCAACGCCGCCGCTGGTTGGGTGCGCGCAGTTTCGAGCAGGGCGGGCAGCACGCGCAACCGCGCGCCCCCACCGATCAGGACCAGGCGCCGCACCCGTTCGGGACGATCGACCGCCAACTGCAACGCGATGGCGCTGCCCAGCGAGTGGCCAACGAGCGTCACCGCACCCAATCCAGCGCGATCGATCTCCGCGCACACGACCTGGGCGTAGTCGCTCACCGTATCCAGACCATCCATGGACACGCGCGCTTGTGCGCCATGGCCCGGCAGATCCACCGCCATGGTTCTGCCTCGCCCAGCTCCCAACCGCTCCAGCCGCTCGATCACGCCATCCCAGCCGTGCGCCGTGTCGCCGGAGCCGTGGATGAAGACCAGCGACTCGCCGGTTGGATGCCCCGATCCCTGTGCGCTGGTGTTCACGTTGTGCGCTCCTTGTCCCACCCTACAGGCCATTTCCGGTCAACTCCGGTCAACTCCGGCCTCAATGTTGTTTTGCCGGCACCGTGTTCTCTTGCCATCGTGACACTGGCGGGCTATGCTGCATGGTGGCTGAGCCAGCTGTCCGATCCGCGCAAGGTGGACGGCGCTACCTCAGTGTAGCATGGGGCGTTCAGGTGGGGCACTCCGTGGCACATTATGGCAAATCGTACTCTGGAGCAAGCTGTGGCATTTCACTCCCGAGGGAGCCAGCACTTTTCGTGGAATGGCGCGGCGTCCAGACGATCGCCGAAAAAAACTGTGGCATATTGTGGCATCGCCAACCGCGACTTGCGACATATGCGCCCCCGATGCATCGCCTGGGAGCCGGTTCTGGGTCCGCCGCTGTAGGTCCGAAGCTGGCAGGTCATTCCGGCGATCGTGCCGCGTGGTCTGGCCAGCGGTGCGGTGGCCGTCGCATACCACTCAGAGCCGGGCAAGTAC
>DASYGC010000581.1:0-5789 GCA_036000225.1 Ktedonobacterales bacterium
GACGTTCGTGTGCTACCCTGAGCCTAGAAGACAAAGGCGCTGCCAGGTTACTCCGAACGCGGTAGGGGCATACCGGTGTACGCCCGCTAGCTCCTTGTAGTTGAATGCATAGGTGCGTGGCGGATTGTTCGTGGCCGGTCAAGCTGTACGCCCGCTGACAACCGCCACCGACCCTCCAGGAGACATACCGATGTTGATCCGTTCGATGCGTTGGGCCTATGTCGTGACTGTCTGGATCATCCTGGCGGCCGTCGTCGTGCAGGTCTTTCTCGCCGGTCTGGGCCTGTTCGTTTCTGCCAACCTGTTCGCCGTGCATGCCATGTTTGGCACTCTGCTCGGCCTGGTGATGCTGCTCGGCCTGGGTCTCGCCTTCGCCGCCCGTCTCCCGCGCGGCATGATTGGCCTGACCGCGCTGCTGCCTGGCCTGGTGATCCTGCAGATCGTCTTCATCGAAGTTGGCCGCACCAGTCTGCATCCGGTGCAGGCCCTGCATGTCGTCAATGCCCTGGCGATCTTCTGGGTGACGATTATTGTCGCCCAGCGTGCGCGACGCTTTATCCCCGCCCACGACACGGCGCCTTCTGCCACCCGCGCCGAGACCCTTGCCGCTAGCTCGGACCGAGCAGAGCGCCCCTTCCTCGCGGCCCTCCGGTCCTCCCCGCGCCGGGGAGGTTAGGAGGGGTCCCGTAATGCTGGCCGTAACGCTTTCGGCACGCTCACGTCGTATACTGCACAGTGAACGCGCTGCCAGCTCTATTCAGTTCCGCGCACGCACAATTGGGAAGGCGGACAGGTGATGGCCTCGTTGATGAGCCGTGGCATCCATTCCACGGAATCCTCTATCCGGCGCTGGATACGCCCACGCGGACGCGCCGCCGAGCCACCAGCGAGCCGTAAGCCAGCCCCAGCCCACGTGCCCGCTCCATCTCGTGACCGCTCCTTGCCCGCGAATGCAGTTAGCGGCCAGGTCGATGCGCCAATTGACATTGCTCCCAACGATCCCATTTTGATGTACTTCCTCAGCGCGCCTGGCGCCGTGGAGATTGAGAAGTTGCGGCTCGATTCTCCCGCCCTGCGCGCCCTGCGCGCCGCGGGCGTCCAGCTCGCCATTCCCCTGGTGAGCCAGGGGGAGCTGGTGGGTCTGCTCAATCTCGGCCCGCGCCTCAGCCAGCAAGACTACTCCACCTACGATCGCGGCCTGCTCAACGATCTCGCCACGCAGGCCGCCCCTGCCGTTCGCGTGGCCCAACTCGTGCGCCAGCAGCAGGCCGAGGCCCGCGACCGCGAACGCATCGAGCACGAGCTGCGCGTCGCGCGCCTGATCCAGCAGACACTGCTGCCCAAGGACCTGCCCGCCCTGCCTGGCTGGAAGCTCGCCAGCTACTATCAGCCGGCGCGCGCGGTGGGCGGCGACTTCTACGACTTCCTGTACTTCGACGATGGCCGGCTGGGTCTGGTCATCGGCGACGTCACCGACAAGGGCGTGCCGGCCGCGCTGGTCATGGCCACCACCCGCAGCATCCTGCGCGCGGCGGCCCAGGGCGGTCATGCTCCCGGCCAGGTGCTCGAACGCACCAACGATCTGCTCTGCCCCGACATCCCACCCAAGATGTTCGTCACCTGCCTCTATGCGATCCTCGACCCCGCCACCGGCCGGCTGCAATATGCCAACGCTGGCCACGACCTGCCCTATCAGACCCATGCCGGCGGTGTGCTGGAGTTGCGCGCCACGGGCATGCCCCTCGGCCTGATGCCCAGCATGCGCTACGAGGAGAAAGAGACCGTGCTCGATCCCGGTGATGTCGTCCTGTTCTACAGCGACGGCCTCGTCGAGGCGCACAACGCCGATCGCGAGATGTTTAGCTTCCCCCACCTGATGACCCTGATGGGCGAGCATGGCCCCGATGCCTCGCTGATTGATTTCCTGCTTGGCCAGCTCGCCGCGTTCACCGGCCCCGGCTGGGAACAGGAAGATGATGTGACCCTCGTCACCTTGCGGCGCAGCGACGGCCAGGGTCTCAGCAGCCTCGCCGTCGCCTCACCCGTTTCAGGCGACGCCTCCACGCCCTCGTTGGAAGGTCCCTGGCGCACACTCGATACCTGGCAGGTGCCCAGCGCGCCGGGCAACGAGCGCTCCGCCATGCAGCGGGTCGCGGATGACCTGCGCGATCTCGATCTCGCGCCGTTGCGCGTCGAGCAACTCCAGACCGCCGTCGCCGAGGCCACCATGAACGCCATGGAACACGGCAATCACTACCAGCCGGATATGCCGGTGACGCTCGAAGTGCTGCTCTCCGACACCGCGCTCATGGTCCGCATCCGCGATCAGGGTGGCAACCGGCCCATTCCCGACACTCCTACTCCCGATCTGGAGGCCAAGCTGGCCGAGCTACAAACACCCCGCGGCTGGGGGCTCTTCCTGATCAAGCATCTGGTCGACGAGATGCGTGTCTCCACCGAGGCCACGCACCATACTGTCGAGTTGTTTCTCTTCCGCGAGCGATAGTCGCAAGGTGTAATTGTAGGTGGTCGCCGCGTGTCGTTTCCGATAGTTGCCCTGTGTCATGAGGGAGCCAAGCATGTCAGCCAGAGTCTTTGAGGCGCATCTGCGCCACCAGCAGCCGCGCATCGCCGTCCTCGAGCTGCATGGCGAGATCAACGCCTTCGCCGAAGACGCCCTCAATGCCACCTATGCCGCCGCTGAAGCGTCAGGCGCACAGACCATTCTGCTCAACTTCGCCGACGTCAACTACATCAACAGCACCGGTATCGCGCTGATCGTCGGCCTGCTCGCCCGCGCCCGCAAGTCGCATCTGCGCCTGCTCTCCTGTGGGCTGAGCGAGCACTATGTGGAAATCTTCACCATCACGCGGCTGGCCGACTTCATGAGTGTGTACCCCGACGAGGCCGCCGCGCTCCAGAGCGGCGCGGCCCAGCCCCCCGTCTCGTGACGCGGACACTGCATGTCACCCGATCCGTCGTCGCGCACAGGTATGCGCTCTGCTCTCGTTATCCGTAGTCGCGCATGGGTATGCGCTCTGGCCTCGTTATGGGAGACCCGTTATGTGCAGGTGCCGTAGCCGCACGGGTGTCGCGCGGCGTCGCTCCAGGCCGCCGAAATGATCTCACGTTCTGTCACAGCGTCAGGGCGTATTGGAGGTACGCCCA
The DNA here is from genome assembly GCA_036000225.1 of Ktedonobacterales bacterium. Lineage (GTDB taxonomy): Bacteria > Chloroflexota > Ktedonobacteria > Ktedonobacterales > JADMIN01 > DASYGC01. The sequence goes on from DASYGC010000581.1 coordinate 3,169, forward strand.
CCCACCCGCCTCTCGACCGCACGACCGATTTCACCTGAATTGAGCGAGCGTACACACATACGCCGCTCCGGAGGACGACAGCATGCCGCCAGCTAACATCACGATGACCGTGCGCCGCGTCGACCCGGTCATCAGCATCATCGATATCCACGGCGAGGTCAACGGGTTTGCCGAGCAGGCGTTCATGAATGCCTATGCCGAAGCCAGCGCCCCCAGCACCCGCGCCATCATCCTGAACTTCACCGGCCTCGAATATATGAACAGTAGTGGCATCGGGCTGCTCGTCACCCTGCTGATTCGCATGAATCGCCAGAAGCAGCATTTGCTCGCGTGCGGACTGACCGAACACTACCAGCACATCTTCGAGCTGACACGCCTGAACGAAGCCATCACCACCCATGACAGCGAGTCCGCCGCCGTCGCCGCCGCCGCTCGCATGACCTCCTGAGACACCGCACACGTTCCATACTGGCGGCGCTACGCCACCACTGTACACCTGCTGTACACCTGCCCGTCCTTCGTCGTCGCGCACAGGTGTGCGCTCTGGCCTCGTTATCTGGCCTCGTTAGGTCGTTGTTGAGTCGTTCCCCCATCGGAGCGACGCCACGCTACGGATGTACACCCACCACCCGACTACCTCGCCTTCCTTCGTAGCATCGCCCACTGCCCGCTCAGAACACCGCCCACCAGGAGAACACGATGTCCATCCCACCCAGCGACGACCAGTCGTCTACCCCTCCCAATGACGACCAGCCGCGCGACGCCGCCTACTGGGCGCGGCAAGGCACCCACCTCAAAGCCTCGGGCGTCCCAGCCGGCACGCTCAACAATGTTGATGGCCTCAGCGCCGTCGGGCCGCTCCAGGGCTTCGGCAGCATGTGGCAGAAGACCTACCGCGTGTGGCTGCTTGGCTCGCCTACCACTCCCCGCGATGTCATTGCCGCCTGGAAGACCAATTTCCAGTCGTTCTGGCCCAAAGGCAACCGCTTCTATGCCCCCCTGACCGGCATCGCCCCCGGCGAGGTGGCGCTGCTCACCGTCAAAGCGGGCGGCATGCCGCTTTCGACCGGCGTGCTCGTGCTCTACGCCGACGATGAGTCCTTCACCCTGATGACCCCGCAGGGCCACATGTTCGCCGGCTGGATCACCTTCACCTCCTATGTGGAAGATGAATGCACCGTTGCCCAGGCGCAGGTGCTCATGCGCGCCAACGATCCCATCTACGAGGTGGGTCTGCGCCTGGGCGGTAACCGGCAGGAGGACAAGTTCTGGCAGCACACCCTGCGCGCGGTCGCCCACTATTTCGGCGTCGATGCCACGGTCACCACGCAATTGGTCTGTGTTGATCCGCGGTTGCAGTGGTCGCATGTGCCCAACATCTGGCACAACGCCGCCCTTCGCACCGCCTTGAACATGCCCGCGCGCCTGTTCCGGCGCTCAAGCGGACAGTAATCCATCACCCATGCTCTACGCCCTGGCCGCACTTCCTTCGTAGGGGTTTACGGGTTATTCGTGACCTGTCATTAGGTAAACCCTCTGGATCTCGTTATGCGCACGGGCGAACGCCATGCACGGGTGACCGCCGCATGCCACGCCAGCGCTGGCCTACTGGAAACGATGTGCTGATGTCCAACCGGACTGCCTACGACGCCGTCGTCATCGGCGCCGGACCCAACGGCCTGGCCGCCGCCATCACGCTGGCGCGCGCGGGCCGATCGGTGATCGTCTACGAGGCAGCCGCCACCATCGGCGGCGGCAGCCGCACCAAAGAGCTCACGCTGCCCGGTTTCCGCCACGATGTCTGCTCCGCCATCCATCCACTGGCGGCCGCATCGCCCTTCTTTCGCACCCTCCCCCTGGAACGCTACGGCCTGGAGTGGATCTATCCGCCGGCGGCGCTAGCCCACCCCTTGCCCGACGGCACGGCCGCCCTGCTCAGCGGCTCGCTGGCGGCCACCGCCGCCACCCTGGGCGTGGACGGCGCCGCCTGGCAGCGCCTGATGGCCCCCTTCGTCGCCCACTGGGACACCATCAGCGATGCGGTGTCCGGCCCGTTGCGCCCGCTGCACCATGCCGTGCATCCCATCCGTTCGCTGGTGCTCGTCCCCTTCGCGTTGGACGCAATCCAGTCCGCGCGGAGCTTCGCCTTGCGCCAGTTCAGCGGCGCACACGCGCGCGGAATGTTCGCCGGTATGGCGGCGCATAGCATGATGTCGCTCGATGCCCCGCCCACGGCGGGGTTCGGCCTGATCCTCGCCATCTCGGGCCACGCCGTCGGCTGGCCCATGCCGCGGGGTGGCTCGCAGGCCATCGTGGACGCGCTGGCCGCCTATCTGCGCGCGCTTGGCGGCGAGATCGTCACCGACACACCGGTGGAGTCGCTCGACCAACTACCCCGCGCGGACGCCATCGTCGCCGACATCACACCGCGGCAGTTGCTGCGCATCGCGGGCGACCGGCTGCCCGAGGGCTACCGCCGCCAACTGGAGCGCTACCGCTACGGCCCCGGCGTCTTCAAGTTGGACTACGCGCTTGACGGCCCCATTCCGTGGGCCGCGCCCGAGTGCGCCCGCGCCGGTACGGTGCACCTGGGCGGAACGCTGGGGGAAATCGTCGCCTCC
>DASYGC010000582.1:0-3393 GCA_036000225.1 Ktedonobacterales bacterium
CGCATCACTCAGATATGTTCACCAGCGCAACAAATCGCTGGTGAGCATACTTGTTCCCGACGCGGAGGAGATGCCGGTGCGGCGCCGGCCATCCTCCGTGCGAGGAGGAGTGCCAATGTACCGGATCAAGATCGAGGTTGAATGCCCTGATGCGCGCAACGAAGTGCTGCCCGATGCGCTGGAAGACCTCGCGCTGCTGGTCGAAGATCGTGTGAGTGTCCTGCTGGTGGAGTTGTTTGGCTCGGTTACCGTCAACGCCGTGACGCTCTCTTTCGTAGACACTGACGAACGAAAGACGCGCCAGCGTCCGGCCAGTTGATAGGTCTGATCGGGCGAGCGCGGTTCCCGGAGGCGCTCCATGCCTGATCAACCGCGCCACACGGTGGTCGTGCGCCGGCACCGCGGCCGGCCGCCACATGCACCAACTACGCCTCTGGGCAGCTTCCTGTTGGATCAGATGCGGACAGCGGGAGTGTGTCGCACGGAACTGGCGCGGCGTCTCGCGATCTCGACGACTACTCTGAGCCGGCTCCTCCGTGGCCAGACCACCGGGGCGCGCCGGGTGACTGAATCCGCCATGTGTGAAGCGCTGGGGCTGACTGGTGTGAAGCGACGGGAATTCCTGCGACTGGCGCGCCAGGCCGGAGCGCTGGCCCTTGCCGCCGGTGTGATGACACCCGCCCAGACAAAATACGCTGGCCTCGATCTGGACCTGGTCGACGATCGCGTCGCGGAGTTGAACCGACTCGTCGAGTTAGGCGAGGTTGAGATGGTCATGGCCCACGCACGGCGCTGGTACGAGCAGCTGGCAAGTTCGCGCCTCGCCCCAACCGACCGGCGTGGCGCGGAGGCCAAACTGCGTGTAGGGCTGGTGCTGGGCGCCGCGCAAGAGGCGGCGTTGCCCTGGTTTCAGCGCGCGCCAGCCGTCCTACGCACCTACCAGCGGGTCGAGGAAGAGGCGATCATCCCGCTACCGCTCGATGCCTTCGCCCTCCAGTATGCGCAATTGCTCGAGCGCATGGCGCCGGTCTATCGCGAGCTGGGCGCGTACGATCAGAGTCTGCGACGCTACGAAGATGGTCTCCACTACGCCAGAGACGCCGGTGATCCCGGGCGACGGGTGGACCTCTATCGCAATCGCGCGCATGTGTGGGCGGTGCGGGGCGACGAGCCGCGCTGGCGCCATGATCTGGATGCCGCGCGAGCCATCGCCGAGCGCGCGACTCCTGACTGCCGTGATGTCTTGCTTGGGCTGGTACTTTATTCAGAAGGTGAAGGGTACAAGCGCCTGGCATTTCATCCACGTGTCGCAAGCGATCCGCGGCAACAGGCGTACTATGCACAGCGGGCACTGGCGAGTTTGGCAGGCGCGAAAACGCGCGCTGGTGGGCAGCGGGCAGCTCATCTGCTGCTGCTCGAAGTGGCTGAGGCGCAGTGTCTCGTCTGGCTCGACCCGCATGAAACGCTGCGGCGCGGGCAGCAACTGGCCGGTGCGATCGAGCGGTTCATGCCGGGAATGATGCGCAAACTCGATCGCACGATCCAGCATGCCGAGCGGCGGCTGGCCGCCAGCCGGAGCGACGGCGCTCCGTTGTTCAACCTGGATCATCCAACTTCTCGCGACGGGCGGTGAGCATGATGGCGACGGCGCTTTCCCCCGAGCAGGCACGCACCCTGCGCCTGTGTGCGCAGCGACTCACGCGGCGCGAGCCAGATGCCGTCATGGGCGCCGAACAGGTCACACGCATCGTCCAACATCTGTGCGGTGTGCAGGCGCAGTATGAGGCGGCAGCCGCCCTCGCGGCGCGGGTGCGGGGCGCGGGGCTGGTGGCTGGCGACATCGAGCAGGCGCGGGTGGACCAGCGCACGCTGGTGCGCACCTGGCTGATGCGCGGTACGCTGCATCTGGTGACCTCCGCGGACCTCGGCTGGCTACTGCCGTTGCTCGGTCCGGTCTTCGCCGCGGGCGGGCGCCGCCGCCGCCTGCAACTGGGCCTGGATGATGATACCGCGGCGCGTGGTCTGCGCCTGCTGCGCGACGCGCTCGCGGCGCACGGGCCGCTCACCCGCACGCAGATCGTCGAGCAACTTGACCATCACGGATTGCGGCTGGCGGGGCAGGCGCGGCCCCACCTGATCGCGCTGGCCGCGCAGCGCGGCATCCTCTGCCACGGGCCCGACCGCGCCGACGGTGAACCGGCCTACGCTTTGCTCGACGACTGGCTGCCCGAGCGCGGCCAGCCGCTGCCGCCGGCTGAGGCGCTGGCCGCGCTGGCACGGCGCTATCTCGCCGCCTATGGTCCCGCCGGAGTTGATGATCTGGCCGCCTGGTCGGGCTTGCCGGTGAGCCAGGCGCACGACGCGTGGCATCGGATCGCTGGCGAGCTGCTGGCCGTGGAGATCGCCGGACGACCGGCGTCCATGCTCGCGGCGCACGCGGCGCGGCTGGACGAGCCGGCGGACCCCACTCCCAGCCTGCGGCTGCTGGCGGGCTACGATCCCTACCTGCTCGGCTATCGGAGCCGCGAGCTGGCGGTCGCCCCGGTACACGCCCGGCACATTCATCCCGGTGGCGGCGTGCTTCACCCTACGCTACTGGTGGATGGCCGCGCGCTGGGCACCTGGCGCACCGTGGTACGGCTCGACCGCCTGGAGATGATCGTCGCGCCCTTCGCGCCGCTACCCGCCACTATCCTGCCCGCGCTGGCGGCTGAGGCCGCTGACGTCGGGCGCTTTCTCGGCCTGGAGGCCACGCTGCGGGTCGAGGAGGAGGCGGGCGGGTGATACCACAACCTGGTCGCGGTTCCTTGAGATTGGACCACGAAGTCATCGCAGCGAGGTATAGTGGACTGATGGGAAATACCCTTCGCCAGTCCAACGTTGCTGGAAAGGCGAAGGGTATCCCGAAGGAGGAACCGTCATGACTGATTCTGAGCGTGCGTTGATCGCTTCTGACCCCAGGATCATGATGGGTAAGCCGGTAATCGCGGGAACACGTATCACGGTGGAGCATATCCTGCACGAGATGGCCGCTGGCACGACTATCGAGCAATTGCTGGAGATGCATCCGCGCATTACCCGCGAGGGTATCGTCGCGGCACTCGACTACGCAGCGGACGCTGTCCGATTTGAGGTGGTATATCCATCGACGCCAGATGGGAGTGAGGCAAGTGCGTGAAGGGAAGGAGGGTGGGTGATACCGCACGGTGTGCGGCGTACGCCGACGCACTGCCAGATCGGGAAGCGCGGGTGCGCTACTCGGCAGCGTCGCGTGGCCCCGCCCGCACCGCTGGCGACTCGGCCTGGCCGACCCGTGCCACTCGCCTGAAGGTCAGAATCGCCAGCACCGTGAAGATAGCAGCCAGTGCCACGTAAATCCAGAACCATACGTCC
>DASYGC010000583.1:0-5021 GCA_036000225.1 Ktedonobacterales bacterium
TGCACGGCCTGGCCAGCCGCTTGCCCCGTGGGTTGCCGCTGGTACTGGGTCTGCTCGGCGTGCCAGTCTTGCTGATCGGACTGCATCCGCGGCTGTTGACGGCGACGCTCAACACGGGGCTGCGGCTGCTCAAGAAGCCGCCGGTGGCGTTCACGCTGCGCTATCGTGATGTGTTGCTGATCACGCTGTGCTGGACGGCGAGCTGGGTCGTCGCGGGGGCGGGGTTCTATTTCGTCGTGCTGGCGCTGGCGCCGGCGCCACTCTCGATCGTGGCGTTCGTCATCGCCACCGGCATCTACGCCATCGGCTGGGATATTGGCTTCGTGAGTTTCATTACGCCGAGCGGGCTGGGATTCCGCGAGGCGGCTGTCGCGCTCTTGCTCGGACTCGCGGGCTTGGCGCCAGGGCTGGCTGTGCCGCTGGTGATCGCTCTTGTCGCGCGATTATTGAGCACCGGCGCTGAGCTGGTGTGTGTCTCTGGCGCGCATCTGCTGCCAGGGGGCAAGCCGCCCGCGCTGGCCAGCCCGGTCGCCCCCGATTCGTAGTGGCGAGGCTACGCGCGAGTGCGCGTGCTGCGCTGCCCGGTCCGTAGGGGTTTATGGCTGTAAACCCTCCGCGTCTGGTTCCGTCGTGGCGGCGACATGACGCGCGGGGTGGCACGCGCCACTGGCCCGGTCACGAGCGTTCGTGTTGTGTTGTGTTGGGAGGCAATGGTGGAGAGTGACGGCAGCGCGCAAGCCGTGGGGACGTCGGCGCATGCGCCGACGACGCCCGCCGCCGCACACGGCCCGGCGCCGGTGACGCCGCTGGCGCGCGTCTGGCAGCGGCTTCGCGCGCTGGCCGACCAGATCTACCCGCCGCTGGGTGTGGCGCCAGAGGGCCGGTTTGCCCGCGTCGCCTTCGCGCTGGTCATCGCGCTGGCGGTGGCCTTTGCCGCATTTTTCATCGCCGATCAAGCACTGCTGCATGCTGCCTACCAGACCCACGCCGAAGACCTGGGCATTATGGATCAGGCGCTGTGGAATGCTACCAGGGGACACGGCCACTTCTTTCACCAGACGATCTGCGACGTAGTCGGCGACACCAATTGTCTGGGCGACATTCCGCGCACGGCGATCCACTTCGAGCCGGTGCTGTTGCTGGTGGGGCTGATCTACGCGGTGCTTCCCTCACCGATCACGCTGCTGGTGATCCAGGCGCTGGTCGTCGCCAGCGGGGCCTTCCCCACCTTCTGGATTGCCAGCCGGCGCCTGCACAGCAACCTGGCGGGGATCGTGTTCGCGGCGCTATACCTGGCCTTCCCCGCGCTGCAATCCGCGGTGGCCTCCGACTTCCACGCCGTGACGCTCTCGGCCGCCTTCGTGATGTTCGCCCTCTACTGCATGCTCAGCCGCAACAACCTGGGGCTGTGGATCGCCTGCGCACTGGCGATGACCACCAAGGAGGAAGTGCCGCTGCTGATTCTGATGCTCGGTCTGAGCATCGCATTGTTCCAGCGACGCTGGCGGCTGGGGTTCGCGCTGGCGGGAGTGGCGGCGGCCTATCTGGGGCTGGCGCTGCTGGTCATTCACCTGTCCAGCCCGCTCGGCCACTCGTCTACCGCCGACCGCTACGCCTATCTGGGTGCCACACCGCTCAAGGCAGCCATCTTCATGCTGACGCACCCTTTCCAGGTGCTCCGCGATGACCTCCTCACGCACGATCGCATCAGCTATCTGCGCACGTTGCTGTCGCCCACCGGCTATCTGGCGCTCTTGAGCCCATGGGCGCTGCTGATCGTAGTGCCCGAGCTGGCGATCAACCTGCTCAGCGCCGATCCGCTGATGCGTACCGGCGGCTCACAGTATAACGCCGACATCGTGCCGGTGGTGGTCTTCGCCGCCATCCAGGGCGTGGTGGTGCTGGGCGCGTTCGCCAGCCGGGTCGCCGAGGATGTGCCCGACGCGACCCGTCAACGGGTGCGGAGATGGCTGCGCGACATCGGGCGCGCGTTGCCAGGGTTGCCGCGCTGGGCGGTGCGCGCGTTGAATGCGCCGGTCGCGCGCATCGTGATGGCGGGGGCGGTGGTGCTGGCGCTGGGACTGGGCGCGCGCGAGGCGCGCGCGCACGGGCAGTCGCCGCTGACGTGGGGGTTCCACTGGCCGCGCGTCACCGCGCACGCGGCGCTGGCCAATACGCTGGTTGCCATGATCCCAGCGGATGCATCGGTCTCCGCGCAGACCGATCTCGTGCCGCACCTGAGCCAGCGGCCCGCCATCTACCTCTTCCCCGACCATGCGACCAGCGCGGACTACCTGCTGTTGGATGTCACGGGCAACCTCTTCCCGCTGCAAAATACGCCGGATGTGTATGTCGCGCTGGTGCGCCAGATCCTTGGCTCGGGTGCCTACCGTGTCGTGCGCGCCGAAGACGGCTATCTGTTGCTGGCACGCCAGACGGCGACGGGGACCGGGGTTGCGCGCATGCCAGTGACCGGGCTGCCGCCGTCGTTCTATTCATTCGTCTCTCCGAGCGGTCCGCCCGCGCATGCGCTGGCGGCGCGCTTCGGCGCGAGGGCGTATACCCATACGCCCCTACTTATGCTGGTGGGCTACAACGTGTATCCAGGTGCGAATACCAACCTGGGCATCGCGCCACTCACCATCACCACCTACTGGCGGGTAACGAGTCCGCTGCCACCGGGGCTGGCGGTGCAATTGATGCTGTTCCCACCGGGCGGGCAGCCGTATGCCGATAGCGACCTGCCCGCGACGCAATGGCTGCCACTAGATCAGTGGGCGTCTGGCGCGCTGATCGCGGTCGCGAGCCGGTCGTTCGCGCCCATCACGGGCGCGGGAGTGCTCCAGTTCGGCGTGCGCGTCATGGCGACAACGAGCGGCGGCGCGTCCACGCTCCTGCCGTCCAGCCTCGCGGGGCAGGGCGCAAGCCGGGGCCTGCCCCGGGTGGATGCGGCCACCGGCGCAGTGGTCTTCGCGGACGAACAAGTGGTGCCATAGCACCCGCCACGCGAGCGCACACTGCTGAGCATGCAATCGTAGCCTCGGCGCGCATATAATGGGCCACTGCGTTCGATCCGCCAGCGGCGCTGGCGCAAGCACCAGATGCGACAGGAGATGCGAGATGCACGCGATTGTGCCAAATCGGCCCGCCCAAATGCGGCCCTATGCCTGGAGCAGTGTGATGGTGAACCCCGACCCACCGCGTGTTGGGGCAGTAACGCGTATTAGCCTGCCGCTGACCAATCCGGGGCCGGGCGAGGTGATCGTTGAGCGGATCGACGTGCGGATCGCGACCTTTGGGATGGGGATGGCCTGGGAACGGCTGGACCCGATTGGGCCGTTCCATCTGCCACCCGATCCCCGACACATTGAGGAGGCCTTCGTCGACTGGACGCCACGGCAAGGCGGGCATCGCTGCGTGCGTGGCGAGATTCATGTCGCCGGCATGGACAACCCGCTGATGGTCGGGCGCAACCTGGATGTACTTCATGCTGGCGCCCATGAGTCGGAGTGGCGCGTGCCATTTGGATTGGGCAATCCCGAGCCGGTGCGCGCGCCGATCGAGCTGCGGCTGGGGGCCGAGGGCGCGGAGCGGATGCTGCGGGCGGCAATTCGTATCGAGGGACGCATGCAGCCCATTGACCGGCCGGTGTGGCTGCGAGCGGGCCAGCAGGTCGCGGCGGAACTGCAGCTCTTCGCCCCAGTGGGTCCGGCGCTCGATGCCATTCGCACGGTCGAAGCCTTTATCGGCGGCCGGCTCATCGATGGTATTCAGATCGCGCTGCACAGGCCAGCCGTCGTCCACCACCCCGCGCCACGGCCGATCACGGACGTGGGAATGGATGAGCATGTGCGCGAACTCGTGTTCGTGCCATAGCGCGGATTTCACCGGGCCCAGCACGACGTGATTGGCGAACTCCTCGAAGGTGAAACGCGTGAGCGGTACGCCCGGCTGGTTACCGGGCCAGGTGCGCCGGCCTCGCACGAGGCCGGCGCACCGCGTCTTCCCGCGCGCTGAATCACGTGATAAACTGGGGCGCGTGATTGGCACAGCGCGCCCGCGCGCCGAAGAGGCGCGGGGGTCGAGTGTCGCGTCGTCGGGTTGCGACCGCCCGAGGAGGGGTCTGGGATGGGGCTCTGCCTGGGAGATCTGGACCAGCGCGATCTGGCGCGCCTGCGCACCGAACTGGTCGAGGTAATTGCCGCGCGCTTCGCCTATCCGGCCTACTACGATTTTCGCGCCGGTGCGTCACGCGTGCGCCCCACCGGCGCCGTGCGCCGGCAAGAGATCAGCACCTTTGTGCAAGCGATCATCCTGGAACCCATCGCGCGTCTGGATGTCAGCGCGCCGCAGATACGACGCTTTCTCGAGCAGGTCTTCCTGCGCTACCTGGAGCTGAATCCCGACCTGGCACGCGAAGCAGTCAGGCGTCGCGCCGAAAGTATGCGGGTCGCGGTCCCACAGGCGGCGGCGGAGGTGCAGCGCGGGCTGGTGGCGTTCGCTGCCGGCGCGCCGGGCAACTTTGGCGCTCCCCGGCCGGCCATCTCCTGGGCCGGCACGTCGTCGGGCGGCGCACGTGGCGCACCCGACGGGGAACACGGCGCACGGGGAACGGCGCTGCTGCAGGCGGCCCTGACAGGGCAGGCGCAACCGGAGGCTGAATCCCAGCCGATGCTGGCGCCGCGAGCAGCGATACACGAGCAGCGGACGGCGCAGCCAGTTGCCTGGTCGGTGCCGGCCGCCGAAGCCGCATCCACACCGTGGGACAGCGCCCCCACGCATACGCGGGCCGGTGCCGCCAGCTCTGAATCCCTCCCTCCCTGGCTGATGGAGCCCGCCTCCAACCCGTCCACAGCGGCCCCACCGCCTGCCCCGGCGGTAGCCAGACCGTCGGCCTTCAACCCAGGCACAGCCGCGTGGTCCGATCCGGCCCGAGAGGAGACGGCGCCCCTGCCGGCGCATCTGATGCAACTCAATCGCTCGCTCTTTGCCGGCCTGGAAACGGGTTCGCAATCGGACAT
>DASYGC010000584.1:0-1556 GCA_036000225.1 Ktedonobacterales bacterium
TGACCTTAAGCGTGATGGTCTTGCCCTGGACGCCATCGCGTTGCGCGCGGCGTGCCACCCCGGCCGCCAGTTCGCGCACGTAGTCCAGCGCCAGTTCGAGGCTGGCGCTATCGTGGTCGTAGGTCGTCTCGCGCGAGACACTCTGGGGCGGGCCGTGATCGCCGATGACCGGGCGGTCGTCGTGGCCGTTGGCCAGCTGCCACAGGTGGCGGCCATGCCGGCCCAACTGGCGTTCCAGCTCCGCGGGATCGGCGCCAGCCAGCAGGCCCACGGTCGCCAGACCCAGGCGCTCCAGTCGCTCGCGCGTGTGCGGACCAACGCCGGAGAGCCGGCCCACTGAGAGTGGGCGCAAGAACGCCGCCTCGCGATCCGGCTTGACGATCAGGCAACCGTCTGGCTTGGAGAGGTCGCTGGCGAGCTTGGCGATGGACTTGCTGCGGCCCACACCGACCGAGACGACCAGCCCCACCTCGGCGCGCACGCGCGCCTTGATCGCGCGGGCGATGTCCTCGGCGCGGCGGCAGCCGGGCACGCCCGGCGGCAGCTCGCCGTACGCCTCGTCGATCGAGACCTGCTCGCGTACGACGAAATAGTCGTCCAGAATGCGCATCACCTGCTCGGAGAGCGCTTTGTAGCGGTCGAAGCGTGGCCGCTTGAAGGTGGCGGTGGGGCAGAGCCGGCGCGCCAGCGCGGCGGACATCGCGCTGTGCACGCCGTAGCGCCGCGCGAGATAGTTGGCTGTGCTGACGACGCCGCGGCCCTGGGGATCGCCGCCGACGATCACCGGCTTGCCGGCCAGGCTGGGGTCGTCGAGTTCTTCCACCGCGGCGAAGAAGGCATCCAGGTCGCAGTGCATGACGCGGCGGAAGCCGTGTGCGGGCGGTGCAGGCGTGCTCGTGGTGGTAGTGGTGGTCGTGGACATGCTCATGGCGAGTGCCTACCTCGTCGTGATGTGGTCGCGCGCCATGCACGGGCGCATCTGCTTGATTGTACATCAGTTCTACATCATTTGACTACCATGCCGCAGAGCTGTAACTTTTGGACCCACCACCGGGTATATACTCAATGTGTCCCATAGCGCACGACCACCCGGATGTGCGCGGCTGATGCTCAGAAAGCTTACTCGCATGCGCATCGTTTCGATCCAGGTTGGCCGTCCGCGTGAAGTCGCCGCCGCGGGCCGATCCAGCCGGCGCGCCGTTATCAGCGCCATTTTCAAGCAGCCCGTCGCGGGTCGGGTCATGCTGCGCGCCCTCAACCTGGATGGCGACCAGCAAGCCGACCTTCGGGTGCATGGCGGCGCCGAGAAGGCGGTCTACGTCTATCCCGTCGAGCACTATCCCTTCTGGCGCGCGGAGTATCCTGAGTTGGAGCTGCCCTATGGCATGTTCGGTGAAAACCTCACCAGCGAGGGTCTGCTCGAAGACGACGTCCGCATCGGCGACACGCTGCGCATCGGCGGCGCCGAGGTGGTCGTGACCCAGCCACGCATGCCGTGCTACAAACTGGGTATCCAGTTCGGTCGCGTCGATATCCTCAAGCGCTTCCTGCGCAGC
>DASYGC010000585.1:0-3899 GCA_036000225.1 Ktedonobacterales bacterium
GCTGCCGTCAGTCACGGTCTTGCCTGGCTCACGCGACTGACTGGTGGCCGCTTCGTCCCCATCGACGGCGGCGCCTGGGATGACTTCAACCACTTCACCCTTGTCGGGCGATTCCTCTCCGCGCTATTCGACACCGGTTCGGTGATCCTGGTGGGTCTGCTGGGCCGGCGTCTGTGGGGTCCACGCGTGGGGCTGCTCGCGGCGGCGCTCGTTGCCGTGATTCCGTTTGAGGTCCAGGTTTCGCACTACTACGCGGTCGACACGGTGCTTGTCTTCTTTGTGCTGTTGACCCTGCTGGCCTGCGTGCGCCTGGTACAGCACGCGGCAGTCGCGGTGGATGTGGCAGGCGAAGTAGACGATGCGCTTGACCGGTGGCTGCCACGCCGGCCGTCGTGGGGTATCTGGCGCGATGGCGCGCTGGTCGGCGCGGCGCTCGGGTTGGCGGTTGCTACCAAGGTGAGCGCGCTACCGTTGCTGGTGCCAGTGGCGATCGCCGTCGTGCTCTGTGCGCGCCGGCGCGGCATCGATGAGGCCGTGCTTGCCGTGTTGGGCATCGGCGCGGCCGCGCTCCTGGCCTTCGTCCTGACCAGCCCCTATGTCCTGATCGATTGGCCCACGTTCAGCGCGCAGGTGCGTGAGCAAACCGCGCTGTCCCAGGGCCAGCTCGATTATCCCTACGTGCGCCAGTTTGCCGGCACCACCCCCTATGTGTATGAGACCCAGCAGTTGCTCCTCTACGATATGGGCCTCCCCCTGGGTCTGCTGGGTCTGGCAGGGTTCGTCTGGGCGGCTGCGCGTATCTGGCGACGCCTGGACGACGACTGGCTGATCGTCATCAGTTGGCTGGTTGTGTATTTCGCGGTGATTGGCAGCGCCTATACCAAGTTCACCCGTTATATGCTGCCAGTCTTCCCGCTCCTCGCGCTGTGTGGCGCGGCGATGCTCGGTGCGCTTGCGCTCGCCGGCGAGCGCTGGCTCGTCAGTCATCAGGCGCGGTTCACACGGTCTCCAGTCGCGAGTTGGCGCGATGGGATGATGCGTCTACCGGCGGCTGTGGGCGCCTGGCTCGCCGCACGCTTTGGCGCTCGCTGGTGGCGCGTCGCGGTGTGTGCCCTGGGCCTGGCGATTCTCGCATCTTCGCTGTTTCTGGCACTGGCATTGGACAACATCTATAGCGCGCCGAACACCCGCGTACAGGCTTCGGAGTGGATCTATGACCATGTACGCCCGGGCGCAACCATTACCTCCGAAATCTGGGATGATGGGCTGCCGATTACCGTTCCCGCCGCGCGCCCGGGACCCGGCATGGGTTTGACCGCCGCGGGCCAGGTCATCGATCCCGGCCAGTATCTGCCGCAGCCTCTCGACCTGTATGCCGAAGATACGCCACAGAAGGCCGATACCCTGGCGCGGCAGTTGGCCAGTTCCGACGTCGTGGTCATTAGCAGCCAGCGGCTGCTGCTTTCGATACCCAAACTGCCCGACCGCTATCCATTGACCATCCGCTACTACCAGTTGCTCTTCGCGGGCAAACTCGGCTTCCATCTGGCGTACCACGTCGAGAACCCACCACACCTGGCGAGCTTCACCCTGCAAGATGCCGGGGCCGACGAGAGTTTTTCGGTCTACGATCACCCACCCGTCTGGATCTTCACTCGCGACGGGCCGCCCTTGACAGCCGTGCGGTTGCGCGCCTTGCTGACGCAGGGCATCACCCTACCCGCGGCTGCGCATCGCTCGGGTGCGCAGAAATCGCTGTTGTTGACTCCCGCCAGTGTCGCGGCTGATGCGCATTCGGCTCCGCTGGCGGTGCAATTTCCGCCAGACAGTCTGGCCAATCGCTTTCCACTGGTCGTGTGGCTGTTGGTGATCGAGCTGCTGGGTCTGGTGAGCTTCCCTCTGGCGTACAGCGCGCTGCCTGGCCTGCGCGATCGCGGCTGGGGACTAAGCAAACTGCTCGGCATCCTGCTCGTGGGGTATCTGGTCTGGCTTTCCGCCAGCCTGCGCTGGCTGCCATTTGCCACCGGCACCATCCTCGCCGCGCTTGGGCTGCTGATCGCAGCGAGCGCGGCACTGCTCTGGCGGCAGCGCGCCACCATGTGGCACTTCGTGCGCGAACACTGGCGCTTGCTGGCGATCAGCGAAGCGGCTTTTCTGCTCGCTTTTAGCTACTTTACCTGGGTGCGCGCGCTGGATCCTGACCTGTGGCACATCTGGCGCGGGGGTGAGAAGCCGATGGAGTTGTCGTTCCTGAATGGAATCCTGCGCACCCAGTATTTTCCGTCTCCTGATCTGTGGTTCAGCGGCGGTTCGATCAACTATTACTATTATGGACAGTATCTGATCGCCGTGCTGATCCGCCTGACGGGCATCACCCCGACCACCGCCTTCAATCTGGCGATCCCGTTGCTCTTCGCCCTGACCTTCAGCGCCGCGTTCTCCGTCGTGGCGGGGTTGACGGGCCGCTGGTGGGCGGGACTGGCCGGTGGATTTGGGCTGGTGGTGGTCGGCAATCTGGATGGCGCCTGGCAGGCGATCGCCCAGTGGTGGACGCTGCTGCACCACATCGCACCCGCGCCGTTCGACTACTGGCGTAGCAGTCGCATCATCCCCTTCACGATCAACGAGTTTCCCTACTGGAGCTTCCTGTATGCGGACATGCACGCGCACCTGATCGATCTGCCAGTCGTGGTGCTCGTCATCGCCTGCTGTGCGTCATTGCTCGCCGCCTCACGCAAGTCCGAGCGTGTGCCGGTGCCCACGCTCATCGTCACGACAGTGGCGCTGGGCGCCACCGGCTGCATCAACACCTGGGATTTCCCCGTGTGTGCCCTGCTCGTGGCGGCCTCGCTCTGCTTGCGCGAGCTGCGTTTTGGTGAGCGGTCGGGATGGCGCGAGGCGCGCGCGTGCCTGCGCTGGCCAGTGCTGCGGCGGCTAGGGGCGCAGGTGGTGCTGGTTGTGGGCGGTGCCTATCTGCTCTATCTGCCATTTTACGCAACCTATCAGACCTTCGTATCGGGCACTGGCTCGGTCACGACGCCGACCGATCCCAACCAGTTCTTCACCCTGTTTGGCATCTGGCTGTTCCTGGTAGCCTCGTTCTTTGTCGTGGAGCTGCACGATCGCTGGGAGCAACGACTGGCACGGCGCAATCCCGACTCAACCGAGCGGGCACCGGCGCGTCTGTGGGGCATCACACTGCTCTCCCTGCTGGTGCTGTTGGTCGCGTACATAGCTGGCGTGAAGGCGCTGCTGATCGTACTGCTCGCGGTTGGGCTGTTGCTCGGGCTGAATCCACGCCACTCCCCAATAAGATTGCTGACCTACGCCCTTTTAGTGTTGGGACTGGCGATTGCGCTGGGAGTCGAGCTGATCTACGTGCGCGATTTTCTGGACAACAGTGACTACGAGCGCATGAATACGGTCTTCAAGTTCTACTATCAAGTCTGGGTCTGCTTCGCGCTGGGTGGCGCGCTCGCGTTCGCGCAGTTCGCGCCGCGCGTGTTCGGCGCGCGCGCGCCAGACGCGATGCGAGACGCGATGCCAGCCGAGACGACGCCAGCGCAAGGTGCCATGCCATGGGCCGGCGGCTCCGACGCTGGAACTGCGCCCCCGAGGAGGCACAGCGGCGATGCCGCGATCCCAAGTCGCCAGGGCAACTTGTCGGGTCAACTGCTTTTGCGCTCAGCCTGGCTGATTGCATTGGTCGCGCTGCTGTCCGGTTCCCTGGTCTTTCTCGTTGATGGTACTGCCGCCCGAGTCGAAGATCCCGCGCTCTGGGCGCAGGTGCAGCCACCACCGGGCGGAATCCAACCTCAGGGTCCTTCGCTGGATGGCATGGCATATATGCGGGGCTGGTTCCCCGACGAATATGCCGCGATTCAGTGGATCAACGCGCA
>DASYGC010000586.1:0-2903 GCA_036000225.1 Ktedonobacterales bacterium
ATGAGCGAGTCCGTGCCGCGGAGCAACGTTTCCAGCCTGGCAAACTCCTCGCCGACTCGCCCTACCGTTGCCGCGAAGTCTGCCACGGCGTCGGGCCCGAGGTCCAGGCGCAGGCCGCCGGGCCGCGAAACGCCTCGGAGGTAGCGGCTGCCGGTTACGCGCTCCGCCAATTGCTGCAGATCGTCCTTGAGGCGGGCGCCGGTCATGGCGCCGAAGGCCAACCCCACGCCCGCGCAGATGTTCCCGACGTCGCCGACATGATTGTAAAGGCGCTCCAGCTCAAGAAGCGCGGTGCGCAAGGCCAGTGCGCGGCGCGGTGCGTCATGGCCGGCGATGCTCTCCACGGCCTGGCAATAGGCGACGCTATGCGCGAGGGTACAGACGCCGCAGATGCGTTCCACAACCTCCAGCGCGCGCTCGATCTCCAGTCCCTCGCAGATCTTTTCGATGCCGCGATGCAGGTAGAACAGCCGCGCCTCCAGATGTACGATACGCTCGCCGGAGACCCCGAAGCGGAAGTGCCCTGGCTCGATGATGCCTGCATGGATCGGTCCCACCGGCACCTCGGTGATCCCTTCGCCGTGCACGGGCCGGAAGGGGAAGGGGCGCTCCTCGGCCAGTGGCGGCGGCACGTGCCCGTCCACGTCCTTGCGCAACGGGTGGTAGCCTCGCGGCCAGTCGTCGTGCAGCACCAGGCGGCGCGGGTCGGGGTGGCCAATGGGCACGATGCCGAACATGTCGCGCGCCTCCCGCTCATACCAGTGCGCGGCGGGGAGACGAGGCGTGACCGATGGGTACTGCGGATCGGCGGCCGGCACCGCGCACGCCAACTCCACGAACAGGCCAGCGGTCGGGAGCGAGAAAATGTAACGCAGTCCAAATTGATGTGCCGCCGCCCTGTCGTCAGTGGCTACCATGGTGCTGAGGGTGGCGCCCAGCCCGGCTATGGCGTCACAGGCATGCGCGATGCGCGCGCGCGGCACCACGGCGGCAAGGGCCTGGCCCTCGCCTCCGACTATGCCCTGGTACGGCCCCAATAGCAGACGAAGCTGTCGCCGCGCCTCGGATCGCGTCATCGTGGGCGAATCTATCGACATCAGCCGCCCCCGATCACGGCGGCGGCGCGCTGCAGCAAGGTCAAAAGCCCGTCCGGCACGTGCAGCCCCAGCAGCACGACCGCCGCTACCGGCAGCGCCAGCGCGGCGAATCCGATTCGCTCGCTTGCCGTGGCCGGCACGGTTTCGGTGGATCGGCGCGCGCGCCGGGACCCTGGCCCGAGCGCCACCTGGCCAAGGTGCGCCAGCAGCCCGCCGAATGCCAGGGCCAGCAGCACCAGCACGATCGCGCCAACGTATAGCTCATTGGCGAGGAAGGCCGCGCGCACGGCGCTGAATTCGCTCACGAACAGGCTGAACGGCGGCGAACCGGCGAGGGCGAGGCCGCCAAGCAGCACCAGTGCCGCCAGACCCGGCGCCGCGCGGCCCGCGCCGCCCAGTCGCTGGATGTTGCGCGTACCGAGGCGCTGAATGAGCGTGCCGGCGCCGAGGAACATGGCGCTCTTGGCGGCCGCATGATTGATCAGGTGGAGGAGGGCGGCAAAGAGCCCTAGCTTCCCGCCGATGCCCGTCGCGGTGGTGATGATCCCCACGTGTTCCATGCTGGAGTAGGCCAGCAGGCGCTTGACGTCGTGCTGGACGACCAGGAACGGCACCGCGACGGCGACAGAGATCAGGCCGAACGCCAGCAGCAGGTGTGTCGAGAAATCCGCGCCAAGCGCGCGTATCGCCAGGGCATGGAAACGCAGCACGGCATACAGGGCGCAGTTGAGCAGCACGGCGGAGAGTACGGCGCTGACCGGCGAGGGTGCCTGGCTGTGCGCATCGGGAAGCCAGGTGTGCATGGGCGCCAACCCCGCCTTGGTGCCGAAGCCCACCAGCACGAATGCGAAGGAGAGGCGGACCAGGCCGTGGTCAAGGCGCGGCGCGGCGGCGCGCAGCGTGGGCCAGTTGAGCGCGTCGGTCCCCTGTCCCAGCACCTGCACCGCCGAATAATAGATCAGCACGGTGCCGAACAGGGCCAGGGCGATGCCCAGTGAGCAGATCACCACGTATTTCCAGGCCGCCTCCAGCGCTTCGGGCGTGCGGTAGAAACCGACCAGCACGCCGGAAAGCACGGTCGTACATTCCATGGCCACCCACAGGATGCCCAGATTCGCCGCGAGGGCCACAACGAGCATGCAGAGGATGAACAGGTGCAGCCAGAGATAGTACCAGCGGATCTGGCCGGCGCCGAAATGTCCCAGCGCCACTTCGCGACGAACGTACCCCAGCGAATAGAGGATGGCCACGCCGCCGACCACGCTGATCGCCAGAATGAGCACGGCGCTCAGGGCGTCCACATACAATCCCGGCTGCGGGGTCGTCGCCCGTGCGCCGGTGGCGGCCGCCAGCCAGATCCCCAGCCCCAGCACGGCAAGGGCGGCGCCGGCGCTGGCGCGTTCCGCCACGGCCGGCGGTGCCGGCGCCAGGCAGAGCAGGGCGGCGATGCTCGGCGCCGCGAGCAGCAAGAACGGCAGGAAGCTGGGCATGGCGAGTTAGCCTCGCAGCCGGCGGAAGGTGCTGGTGTCGAGCGTCTCGGTGGCGGCCCCGATATGGAAGGCGAGACTGCCCAGCAATACCACGGTCACGAACAGGTCGAACGCGATGCCCAACTCCACGACCGGCGGCAAGCCGTTGGTGGTCGCCATTGCCGCGACATAGACGCCGTTCTCGAGTACAATCAGCCCGATCACCTGCACCAGTGCCTTCTTCCGCACCACCATGATCAGGCCGCCCACCAGCACCAGAGCCACGGAGGTGGGGAAATAGGAGCCGGCGATCAGCGTCCCCGCCACCGCCCTCGGC
>DASYGC010000587.1:0-7683 GCA_036000225.1 Ktedonobacterales bacterium
CGAAGGCCCGGCACACTTCCGCAAAGCTCCAACCATCCCCCAGTTTGAGCAACACCTGCGCGCGGGTGCGGGCCCGGGCACTGTGCTGCCCGGAGTGAATGAACGTGTACACGCGGGAACGGTCGGTCTCCGTCAGGGCGATCTCGTCGCTGGCCGGAACCGCCGTCATCTCACCGGTCGGTACGGACGTCGCCACCGGCTCGCTGGTCATGAGCACCGCCTTCGGTGCTCACCAGCATACTCCCGCCGTCAAGTCTCGTCTGGACTGGGTACTAGTAGTGCGTGGAGATATCAGACTACCTCGACCCCTCAAGTTCTCAAGTCGTCACGCTTGACGTGGTGGCGTGCGCGCCGTACACTGGGCACGGCGCCGCGGGGGTGTTGGTCGCGAGCGCGGGAGATCGCCTTGGGGCGCGGAGGGGATGGATGGGAACGCCGGGAGGATTCGCGACGCGGCTGCGCCAGTGGGGCTGGGTGGGCCTCTGCCTGCTGGGCGCCGTGGGCCTGATGGTGGGCGGTTGGTTTCTCATCAACGCGCACGCCACCGTGCCGGTCAGAATTGACGGACGCGTCGCGGATTACGAGCGCATTACCTCAGGTCCGGCGTATCTGCGCAACGATCTGCGCCTGAGCGACGACGGGCATACTTACACGCTCGACGCTGGCCAGTTTCATCCCGGCCTGCCCGATCAGCTCTATCAGAACGGCAAGACGACGCTGTGGGTGGATCGGGGCACGAGCACCATCGTGGCGATCACGCTCTACGATCAGAACGACGCCAACCCCGTGACCGCGACGACGCCCGCCTTCGATCATCCCGATCTCGCCACACAGACCAACCAGCAGAACAGCTTCCTCGTCAGCGGAGTGAGTCTGGTGCTCTTGCTGGCGGCGCTGGGCTGGGCGCTGCTGTTGCTGCGCGCCATGCGCCAGCGTCAATCAGTGGAACTCGCGCCAGCGTACCGCGACGGACGCGGCGCGCCAGTCGCGCGCGGCGCACGGGAAGGCTACCGCTAGGCGCGGCGGCGTGTAGCGCGCGCTGGTCGAACGCCAGCCAGTGCGCTACCATGAGCGCGCCCATTCGTTGCAATACAGGGAATGCTCTGGCGATCCCAGCGGTGCGCGACGGCGGTGCGCGACGGCCGAGCGCGCGAGGATCGGAACGGGCGCACGCCAGAGGACGACGCTGGGGTGGGGGATGAGGCTGATGGCATGAACAGGGAGGCGGGCAGTATGGCGCGGCACGCGACGCCGGAGCGGGCACAACCAGGCGGCAGGACGCGGCGCGCACTCTGGACGGCGCTGTGCATCCTCGCGATCATCGTCGGTCTGGGTGGCGTCGCGCTGGGCAGCTATATCTTCGCCACGGCGCACGCCACACATGCGGTCGAGGTGGATGGCTCCATCGCCGACTACCGTGAGATTACCATCAACGGCGCCTATGACCACAACGAACTCAAGCTCGACGGCGACCGCCATACTTACACGCTGATCCGCTCACAGTACCACCCAGCGCTGCCCCTGCGCCTGCTGCAAGCGGGCAAGATCCAGTTATGGGTCAATCAGGGCAGCTCCAGCGTCGTGGCGGTCACGCTCTACAACGAGCTGGGGCTGAATCCTATCGCCTATACCACCGATGCCTACGACCACCCGGTGCGCACGTTCTACACCGCCGAATCCGAGGGCGTCATCGCCGCCGGTGGGGGCGGCGCGCTGGCCCTGATCGCCCTGCTCTGGCTGGTGGTGGCGACGCTCAGGCGGCGCCGGGCGCCAGCTCGCTCGCGGCCGGTGGCGTCGCCGGTGCCAGAACCACAGCCGGCCTTCGAGGCGCATGCGGGCCGCGTGCCGGCCATCTCCGTGGCGCAACGGCAAGACGCCGCGCGGGTCTTTGGTCCGGTGGCATTCCCCCCATTGCCCACACCGGCGCCGGCCGCGCACGCTGGATCTATGGGCCAGGCCGCGTCCGTCGGGCAGGCGTCGTACCCGTCGCTGCCGCCGCAGCCCAGCTTCCCGCGCGGCGCGCTCAACCCACCCGCCGCGCCGGTTCCCTGGCCGGCGACCAATAGCGGACCCTACACCCCACCCTCCTCGGCGACCGATAGCGGGCCGTACGCTCCGTGGCCCGCCGCACCGATGCCCGCCGCGGACTACGCGCCCGAGCCCGCCGCACGCCTCTATCCCGGCATTCCAACGCCGGCACAGGCCGCGCCTACCATGCCAGCGCCGCGCCGCACATCTGAGTCGCAGCCGGCAGGTCCAGCGACCCCGCCAGGCGACACGCGCGGCGGTGGCACGGGGGGCTGGGCCGATGGATTCGCCCAGGCCGCGCCATCGCTGCGGCCACCCAGCTTGCAACCGTTGTCGCCGCCGCTCAATCCGCCGCCCTCCACACCCGCTGCGCCCACTTCCGGGGGTGAGATCGCCGACCTGCCGACCAGCCATACACCCATCGCGACGCCCGCGCCAATGGATGTCAGCGAGGCCCCCACGACGCGCACCCCGGCGGTTGGCGCGCCACAATCTGGCGATGTCAGCGACGCGCCGACCGAGCGTCTGGCCGCCGCACCCAGCCACGATGCCTTCCCGCTGCCGGCGATGGATGATGACGGCGGACACCGCTAATACCATATACGGGTACACCGTCCCCGTTTCGTAGTGGCGCACGGGTGTGCGCTCTGGGCCCCGTGATGCGTACGCCTTCATGCGACCTTGGTATCACACTTTCAATGGACGGGCAAGGCTAGCAGGCGCCGATGGCGAGGACAACGGTGCCACCGGTGGTCACCACGACGATGTGGGCCGCGCCGGGGGCGATGCCGGTGATCGTGAGGGTGATGGTGGCGCCGGGGGCGAGCTGGCCCGCGACGGTGGGGCGCGCCACGCTGCCGCTGCTGAGGGCAAAGGCGGCGCCGGGGGTGTCGGGGCTGCCGGTTGACCAACTCAGCGGGGTAGCGCCGGTGTTGCGCAGGGTGAGTGTGGCGGGACTGATGCCGCAGCCCGAAGGCGTGATGAGCAGATCGCCGGCGACGAAGGGACCGGTTGGCAGGGCGGTGGCGGTGGGGGATGGGACAGGGGGAGCGGTGGCCGCGAGCGGCGCGAAGCTGGCCGGCAGGGGCAGCCACGCGGGCGCATGACCCGAGGCCAGCGAGTAGACGGTGGCGCCGCCACCAGCCACGCCCAGCAGCAACATCAGCACGGCGACAAGAGTGGCCAGCCAGGGAAAGCGGCGGCGGCGCGCGGATGTGGGCAGCGTGGCGAGATCGACCTCGCTCTCGGCGGCGTCGTCGTCGTCGCCGCCGCCTGGTTCGGCCAGCGCACCGCCAGCCGAGCCGGGCGCCGGCGTGCTGGGGCTGGTGACGGCGGAGGGGCTGGTGGGCCGGACGCCAGCGGCGAGGCCAGCGGCGGGGATGGTGGCGGGCGCGGCGGCGGCGGCGGCCAGCGTGGGGACGGGCACGCTCTTGACAGAGACGCTCGGTGCGCTGGCAACCGCCGCGCTGGGAGTGCGAGTTGAGGCCGGCGCGGCGCTCGCGGCCACGCCCGCGCGGGACGATCCCGTTGGCGCGGGAGCCGTTGCGGTGGGCAGGCCCAGCGCGCGTTGTACGCGCTGATCGATTCGCTGCGCCAGCTTGACGGCGTCATCGGCGGTCTCCTGAGTGACCAGCACGCCGCGCTGTGGCAGACCGTGGGTGTACTGGTTGCGCAGATCGTTGAGTTCGCGGATGCGCTGGGCGACATCGCCCAGTTGCATACCATCTTCTTGCGCGGCGCTCAGCAGTTCGGGCATGCTGCCCTTGGTGGCGATCTCCTGCAGGCGGGCGGCGGGATCGCGGGGGAAGAGGACGCCAGCGCGCTGCCAGATGTAGGATTGCAAGCTGTGTTTGATGGACTCGACGGCATCGGACACCGCGGTGCGAAACGGCAAGTTATCGGAGACACGTAGCTGGGCGGCGTAGAGGAAGGCCTGGGCCTGCTTGAGATGGCTGTCGCGCTTGTCTTGAAAGGTATTTGGCACGCGTGATGACCTCCGCGAAGAGTTCCCCAGGCGATTGCAATCGCGGCTGGAGGCGTGCCGACGATTCGCTCACCAGACCCGCCCGCGCGGGCCGCGCAGCGGTGGTAGCGCTCGAATGCGGCGCAGTCGCCCGCCTAGTATAGCAGGCGCTCCGCAGGCCGCCAAGGCAGCAGAAATTCGGCCTAGTGAATTCGGTATACCAGTAACCTCCGGCTCGCGTCTCACTCATTCAAGATGCTCAAGGGGCTCACTTTTTGGTAGTGGACCCCTTGGGCAGCTTTGAGCTCCTTGCTCTACGCGCCACACCATCGAGGTCCGCCGCACCCACCGCACGCATGGTGGCGCGCCCCGACTGGAGCTTGCCGTCTACGGCGGGCGCGGTGTACGCTGTGACCTATGAACACCGAAGCCCTTGCGCTGGCCGGTAGATACGTGCGCCTCGAACCGCTGGAGCACCGCCACGTCGCGGGTCTGGTGGCCGCTGCGGCGGTGGATCCCGCCCTCTATCAGTGGAGCGCGATCCCACAGGGCGAGGCTGAGGTGCTCCGCTACATCGAAACGGCCCTGGCCTGGCGCGACGCCGGCAGCGCGCTGCCGTTCGCCATCGTGCGCATGGACGATGCGGTCGTGCTCGGCTCCACGCGCTTCTGGAACCTGGAGCGCTGGTTGTGGCCGCCGGGCCACCCGTCGCACGGTCGCGAGATGCCCGACGCCTGCGAGATCGGCTACACGTGGCTGACGCGCGCGGCCATCCGCACCGCGGCCAACACCGAGGCCAAGCTGCTGATGTTGACACAGGCCTTTGAGTCGTGGCAGGTGTTGCGCGTCTGCTTTCATACGGATGCGCGCAACGCGCGCTCACGCGCCGCACTCGAACGCATCGGCGGGCAGTTCGAAGGGATTCTCCGCGCCCATCGCCTGGCCGCTGACTACACCCCCCGCGACTCGGCGCGCTACGCGATCGTCGCGTCGGAGTGGCCCGCGGTGAAGCGCCGGCTGAGCGATCTCATCGCTTCGGCGAAAACACCACGACAGCACGAAGAACTATGAAGAACTATGAAGAACTATGAGGAGAGACGATGACGCTCGATGCACCGCGACGGCTGGACACGATCCCCAAAGCGTACGATCCCCAGAGCGTGGAGCGGCGGCTGTACCAGTGGTGGGAGGCGTCGGGTTACTTCAAGCCACGCCCGCATCCGGGGCGCACGCCCTTCGTCATCAGCATGCCGCCGCCCAATGTGACCGGCGCGCTGCATCTGGGCCACGCCATCACCGCCACGCTCGAAGACATCATGATCCGCTTCCACCGCATGCGCGGCGATCCGACGCTGTGGGTGCCGGGCGAGGATCACGCGGGCATCGCCACGCAGGCCGTGGTCGAAAAGCAGCTCGCCAGCGAGGGGACCGACCGCCACCGGCTAGGACGCGAGGCCTTCGTCGCGCGCGTGTGGGAGTGGGTCGGCCAATACAAGCACCGCATCCAGGATCAGCACCGGCGGCTGGGCGCGAGCTGCGACTGGGAGCGCGAGCGCTTCACGCTGGACGAAGGGCTGACGCGCGCCGTGCGCGAGGTGTTCGTCCGGCTGCACGAGGAGGGGCTGATCTATCGCGGCGAGCGCATCATCAACTGGTGTCCGCGCTGCATGAGCTCGATCTCCGATCTGGAGGTCGAGGTCGAAGACACGCCGGGTAAGCTGTCCTATGTGCGCTACCCGCTGGAGCGCGCGGAAGGCGAGACCAGCCAGCAATACATCACCGTTGCCACCACGCGGCCCGAGACCATCCTGGGCGACACCGCCGTCGCGGTCAACCCCGACGATGCGCGCTATACGCGCCTGATCGGGCGCCACGCGATTCTGCCCGTGTTGGGCCGGCGCATCCCCATCATCGCGGACCGCGCGGTGGAGCAGGCATTCGGCACGGGGGCGGTGAAGGTCACGCCAGCGCACGATCCCACCGACTTCGAGATCGGCAACCGGCACCACCTGGAGCGCATCCAGGTGATCGGCTTCGATGCGCGTATGACGGCGGAGGCGGGGCCCTACGCCGGCCAGGATCGCTTCGAAGCGCGCAAGCACCTGCTGGCGGAACTGGAGCGCCTGGGGCTGCTCGTCAAGCAGGAGGACTACACCATTCCGCTGGGCCACTGCTCGCGCTGCGGCACGATCATCGAGCCACTGCTCTCCAAGCAGTGGTTCGTGAAGATGACGCCGCTGGCCACCGGCGCGCTGGGCGCCTACACCTATGGGCAGATGCGCATCGTGCCCGAGCGCTTCGGCAAGGTCTATACCGACTGGCTGGAGCACATCCGCGATTGGAACATCTCGCGCCAGCTGTGGTGGGGCCATCGCATCCCCGCGTGGTACTGCGGCCATTGCGGCGAGATCACCGTCGCGCGCGTTGATCCCACCGCTTGCGCGCACTGCGGCCAGCAGGACCAACTGGAACAGGATGCCGATGTGCTGGACACGTGGTTCAGTTCGTGGCTCTGGCCGTTCAGCACGCTGGGCTGGCCCGACGATACCGCCGACCTGCGCGCGTACTATCCGACCGCCGTGCTGGAGACCGGTTACGACATCATCTTCTTCTGGGTGGCACGCATGGCGATGGCGGGCATTCATTTCCTGGGGGTCGTGCCATTCCACACCGTCTACCTGCACGGCCTGGTGCGCGACGAGCAGGGGCGCAAGATGAGCAAGTCGCTGGGCAATGTGATCGATCCCATCGAAGTGATGGATCAATTCGGCACCGACGCGCTGCGCTTCACGCTGGCCACCAGCGGCACGCCGGGCAACGATATGAAACTGGTGCCCGAGCGCATCGTCGGCAACCGCAACTTCGCCAACAAGATCTGGAACGCCGCGCGTTTCGTCATCGGGCAGACGGATGGAATCGCGGGCGGCATCCCCGCGCTGGAGACGCTCAAGCCCCAGACGCTGGCCGACCGCTGGATCGTCAGCCGGGCGCAGCAGCTGACGGCGGAGGTCACGCGGCTGATCGAGGAGTGCCAGTTTGGCGAGGCGGGCCGCCAGATCTTCGAGTTCTTCTGGTCGGAGTACTGCGACTGGTATCTGGAGGTGGCCAAGGTGCAACTGGCCGACGCGCGCCAGCGCGAGGGCACGGCCCAGCTGCTGCGCGCGCTGCTCGATCGCGCGCTGCGCCTGTTGCATCCGTACATGCCCTTCGTCACCGAGGAGGTCTGGCAGCACCTGTACGCCGATCTGCCGGAAGACCAGCGGCCCGCGCCCGCACTGATCGTGGCTGAGTGGCCGGCATGTGACGAGACGCAACGCGACCAGGCGGCCGAGGATGATTTCGCGCTGGTGCAAGCGATTGTCACCCGCATCCGCGATGCGCGCAACGAGGCCAAGGTAGATTGGTCGCGACGCATTCCGGCAATGCTGGTGGCGGCCGCCCGCGCGCCGCTGCTGAAGGCGCAGTCCGCGCTGATCGAGCAACTGGCGCATACGGAGGCGCCGCGCATCGAGCGCAAGCTCGCGACCCGGCCCGAGCAGGCGATGGCGCTTGTGGCGGGCAGTGTCGAGGTGTTTCTGCCGCTGGCGGGCCTGCTGGATGTGGCGAAGGAGATCGCGCGGCTGGATGGCGAGCTGGCGCAGGTGCGCCAGCGGATCGAGCGGGGCGAGGCCAAGCTGGCCAACGAGCAATTC
>DASYGC010000588.1:0-13971 GCA_036000225.1 Ktedonobacterales bacterium
GAAGAGATGGCCGTCAAGATCATTCAGGATGGCAAGGAACTGGGGCAGGGTGTTGGATACCTCGACGATGGCACGATGATCGTGGTCGAGGGCGGCAAGCAATACATCGGCACCGCGTTGGAGGTGACGGTCACGCGGGTACTCCAGACCATCGCGGGGCGTATGATCTTCGCCCAACCCAAACAGAGCCAGGGTGTCGGCCCCGCGAGCGCCGGGCGGCGCGCCGAGGCGTGATGCGCATCGCGGCGATGGTCCTGGCGTTGGGCGGTAGACGCGGCACCTTCGCGCCCGCCTGGGCCACATTGGCTGGCCAGCCCGTATGCGCCTGGTCGCTCGCCGCGCTGGCGGGGGTGCCCGAGATTGACGATATGACGTTGGTCGTGCCCGCGGCGCGCCGCGATCAGGCGACAGCGTTGATCGACAGGGCTGGCTGGAACAAGGTGCGCAGAGTGGCCATTGCGCCCGGCGCAACCGCGCTCAGCGATCAGGTACGCCTTGCGTGGGCGTCGCGCACCGGTACCTGTGATGCCGTGCTGTTACACGACTGCGCACGGCCGCTACTCTCGCCGGCACTGACGCGCGCGCTGGTGCGCCAGGCCAGCGACCAGCACATCATCGCGGCCGCGGTGCCGATGAAGGAGACGCTCAAATGGGTGGACGAGCGACGCCAGGTGCGCGAAACGCCGCCGCGCGCCGCGCTCTGGCAGATGTTGACACCGGTAGTGCTGCCGGTAGCGGCCCTGAGTGAACTCCTCGACGCGCCTCCCAACCGGAAAACCGCACCCACCGTGACAGCCAGTGCGAGCCTGGCGCGGTGGGTGGCGGCAGGCACCACCTATCCCATGCATCTGCTGGCGGCAGGCCACGACGACACGCTCGTCCGCCGGCGCGCCGACCTGGCGGTGCTAACGGAGATGCTGCGCGGATAGGCCGACTTCATCGCGACGGACGCGGAACAATCGCGGAGCTAGCATGTCCGAGCTCGTGAGCCGCCGACCGGAGCCGCGAGCGCAGCATTGACTCGGCGCGGGTCAAGTCCGCGGGCGTGGTGACCTTGATATTGCGTGCGGAGCCCGCAATGATGCGCACCTGCCCGCCCGCGCGCTCCACGGATGCCGCCGTGTCGGTGCCCTCGAATCCATCGCGCGCGGCTAGTTCATAGGCGCTGAGCAGCGTGCGCGCGGCAAATGCTTGCGGCGTCTGGGCGCGCCAGAGTTGTCCGGCGGGAAATATCCGCGCAACACGCTGCCCGGCTTCGAGCTCGACCACGACCTCGCCAGCGTCGAGCAGCATGGCCGGCACCGCGCCGCCCACCTCGCGCGCGGATCGTGTGATCGCGGCGATCGCGCGCTGGGAGATGAACGGGCGGGCGCCGTCGTGGAGCACCACGACGGCCACCTCGTCGGAGAGAATGCGGTCGCGCAGAGCGCACAGCGCCCGCCATTCTGATTGATGGCGTGTGGAACCGCCCGGGAGCACAGCGCGTACTTTGCGCATGCCATATCGCCGCGCGAGCTCGCCGCAGAGTTCCACCTCACGCGGATGGGCGATCAGCAGGATTTCGGCGATGGTCGCCGCTCGCTCGAACGCTTCCACCGCGTGGATGAAGAGTGGCCGGTCGCCTAGCGGCAGCAAGATCTTGTTCCGCTCGCCGCCCATGCGGCTGCCCTGGCCAGCGCACAGCACCACTGCGACAGCGGTCCCCCGCCGGTTGGGTCGGTGGCGATGGCGCGGCGGAGCGGGCTCACTATTCGTCATGGCGCGCTCAAATGGCTATCCTCGATGGCCCGCGCTGGGGCCCTGGCATTGGCAGCGAGCGGAAAGCCGATGGGGCTTCCAGCCAGCATGGCCTCGACAACCAGCGCCACCCCGTCCTCGTCGTTGGATGCGGTGCGGCAGGTCGCCAGCGCGCACAGTGCCGCAACGGCGTTGCCCATGGCGACAGCGCAGCCCGCCGCCGCCAGCAGCGAGCAGTCGTTTTCACCATCGCCCACCGCCACCACCGCATCGGGTGCGATGTCCAATTCGCGCATGATCGCGCGCAACGCATTGCCCTTGGTGGCCAGTGGGCTGAGAAATTCGAGGAAGTCAGCGGTGGTCGTGATGACCTGCACGCGCCCGTCGAGACGAGGCGCGACCCGCGCGCGAGTCGCGGCCAACCGCTCAGGACTACCGGTGACGAGCAACTTGGCCGGCGCTGGCAGGCGCCGATCGAGCCGGGCGACGCGGATGAGTGGCGGCTCGTGGTAGGCGCTGAGGATCGCGTCGAGGTCGCCGCCCTTGTGATCGGTGAAGATGGCATCGGGCGAGTACCACGCGATGCCCAGGTCAGGATCTGCCTCGCGCAACGCCTCCAGCGCAAACTCCACATCTTCGAGCGGCCAGAACGCCAGCAACTCGCCGCCGCGCGCATCGCGAATGACGGCGCCATTGCAGGTGATCTGTGGCCCCGTGAGATTCAGCGACTGGACGAGTTCGGTCGCCGAGCGCAGCAATTTGCCGGTGGCCAGGGCCACATGCACGCCGCGCCGGCCGAGCGCACGCACCGCCGCGCGCACACGCGGACGCAGCACGTGCGAGGAATCCAGCAAAGTGCCGTCAACATCAACGGCGAGCAGACGATACATTTGGTCGCGCTCCTGTGGCCCTCTGGTCTATCTGAATGAGCGAGTGGTGCGCTTCTTCCACGCCCCTGGCAGGATGACGTCAATCGCGTCGTCCACGGTGACGATACCCAGCATCCTGCCGGTGTCATCCACAACGGGCAGCGCCAGCAGGTCATCCTCCGCGACGATCCGCGCCGCGTCACGGGCGGTGTCGCCCGGACGGGCGACCGGCGGCTCGAGGCGCATAATGTCCGTCAGCGGCGACTCAGGGCTGGCGAGCAGCAGATCGCGCAGGGCCAGCACCCCCACCAGCCGTCCTTCCGCATTCAGAGGCACCGGCTCGGTGGCCGAGTGGTGCGCGGGGGCAGCGCCATCCGCCTCCGGCGCGGCGCCAGCGACGCGCTCGCCAGCCACGGGTGCTTCATCTACAATGTAGATTTCGGGCAACGCCGCGGGCAGGGGGTCGTCCTCGTCGCGCGCGCGCGCGCGTAGCGCCGCGATGACGCCGCGCGCGGTGGCCCAGTCGGGCACGGCGACGTATTCGTTGGTCATGATCCCGCCGACACTGTCCTCGGAATAGCTCAACAATTCCTTGACCTCGTCGGCATCCTCGCGGCGCATGCGGCGCAACAGTTCCGCCGCTTCCTGGGGGCTGAACGACTGCAGCGCGTCGGTTGCCTCGTCTGGTTCCATCTCCTCCAGCAGATCGGCGGCGCGCTCGGGATCCATCGCGCGCAGCACCTGCGCCTGTTGCTCGTCCTCCAACTCTTCGAGGGTATCCGCCGCACGGGCGTCGTCGAAACCGCTCAAGAGTTCGGCCCCCTGTTGCGGCGTCAATTGCTCGACCACGCGCGCCAGGTCGGTCGGATGCAGCATTTCGAGCTTATCGCGCCGCACGCGCAGCCGCACGGCGCCACCTTCGGTCGGATCGTTGTCGGCAATTGCCACCACATCGGCCCAGTCGATCAACGCGACGCGGTTCTCTGGCTCACGGCCAAGTAAGGCGGCCAGTTTTTGTTCGAGCCAGGTGCCACCGGCGCGGCGCAAGAGCGCCGCCGTGCTGATATCTACCCCTGCCAGATACCACTGTCCGCTATTCTCGCTCATATCCAGATCGTTGATGCGCACCACACGGCGGCCCTCGACATCCACGACCTGGCGGTCGAACAAGCTTTCGCGCAGCACCAACTCATCTCCGCGCCGCTGGAAGCGCTCCACATTGATGGCGGGCACGGCCAGATCGGCCCCATCGGTGCCCATGCGGCGCACCTGATCCCAGGGAATGAAGAGATCGCGCGCGCCGTGCCGGGCATTCAGGCGAGCGACTAATCCGGTCACTGGCGGATACACGTCGGTGTGATCGGCGTCGTCGGCATGCTCGGCATGCTCGGCATGCTCAGTCTGCTCAGTCTGCTCGGCGCTACCATTGTCCGCGGCGAGCGAGCGCACCACGAGATCCCGCAGGCGCGCGACCTCTTCGCCCTGGGGGTCGCGTATCGGTTTGTCGAGCAACACACTAAGTGCGGTCATCGGTGAACCTCCCGGCTCACTGGAGAAACGGAACGCCAAGCGCTGGCAGGACGATGCTGGCAATCATAACCGTGGACAGCGCGATCATCATTACGGTCGTGCCCCAGGCTATCACATTGTTTACGGGACCGTTGACGTACTTGCCCATCACCCGCCGATCGTTGACCAGCAGCAGAATGAAAACCAGCAGGATCGGGAGCAACACTCCATTGATCACCTGCACGATCACCAGCAACTGAATCAGTGGTAGACCGGGAATCAGCGCGATCAGGGCCCCCAGGGCCAGCATGCCGGTGAACAGGCCCAGGAAGACGGGCGCCTCGCGAAACGAGCGAGAGACGCCATGCTCGAAGCCAAATGACTCGCAGATCGAGTACGCGGTCGACAGCGGCAGCACGGCAGCCGCCAGCAGCGACGCGCCGAGCAAGCCGATGCCGAACAGGATCGGCGCGTACGACCCCAGCAGCGGCGCGAGCGCGCGGGCGGCTTGATCCGCCGTGTTGATGACGACCCCCCTGCCTCCGCTGGCGACGAAGATGGTGGCCGCGCAAGCGATGATGATGAACGCGGAGATGAAGTTGCCAAACAGGGTCCCGACGTACGCATCAGCTTTCTCCGGACCGTAGCGGTCCATCTTGACCCCTTTTTCGGCGACGCTCGACTGAATATAGAGCTGCATATAGGGCGTGATGGTCGTGCCGACCGTGCCGACGAAGAGCAGTAGATAGGTGCTCTGCCAGTGAAACGAAGGCACCACGAGATTACGGGTGACCTGCCCCCAGTCAGGGTGCGCCAGCACCGCCGCGATGGGATAGGCGAAGAAGGCAAACGTCATCGCCAGGAAGATCTTCTCGACGCGCCGGTAACTGCCTTGTGTCACCAGATACCAGACTGCCACCGCCGCCACCGGCACGCTCACATACTTCGGGATACCGAACAATTCCATCGCGGCAGCGACGCCGAAGAACTCGGAGATGGTCGTCAATGTGTTGGCCACCAGCAGAGTGGTCATCGCGAAGATAGCGCCACGCACGCCAAAGCGCTCGCGAATCAGATCGGAAAGGCCCTTGCCCGTTGCCGCGCCCATGCGCGCGCACATCTCCTGCACCACCGCCAGACTGACGGTGATGAGGACCATCATCCAGAGCAAGCCATAGCCATACTGGGCGCCAACTGTGCTGTAGGTCGCGATGCCGCCAGCATCATTGCCCGCATTGGCGGCAATCAGGCCGGGGCCGAGGAAGCCCAGGAAGGCGAGGGGCCGCAGGTGGCGCAGGCGGCGCCAATCGCGCATCCAGGCAAGCGGCTGAGCGCGGGTGGCCCGCCGCACGCGATAGGCAATGCGTCGCGGCAAGCGGGGGACACGCCGGCCGGACATACTCGTCTCGGGCAAAAGAGGAAACTTCAATGCCATCTGACACCTCCCAGTGGGGTACTGGTCGCCCGGATCTGCTCGATGCCCGGCGCGACCATCCTGGAAGGATTTAGCACGCGCGCGGCAGACTCAGGGGGCGGGCAAACGCGATGGGTGACGATTGATCGGTACTCGGACCAGCGTCCATAAACTCACTTCCTTTGCCTCGTCGAACGCGATGGTGTTGGCACGGAAGCCGCGGCCGCCAGCCAAACAAAAGCGCCCTCTCAACGTGAGAGGGCGCTGAGCCATACGGCGTTGTGCCCGATATGTGCGGCGCAAGGGCGGTCGGTCGCCCCCACGCGCATACACCAGCATTGCCGGTAAACCCGGCGCGCGCCTGTGATGTGCTCCTGCCGCCACAACAGCGACAGCCACGCCCCCTGGTTGAGCTTCAGCACTGCGCGGCGTAGAGCTGGCGAGCGCAAGGGAAGTGCGCTCGAAGAGTCCCAGCCACTTTGGGCTTCGCCTTATGCCGGCGGAGCCTGTCCTGATCGTCGGCGTCTCTCGACGTTGCCGATCAGTGGCCTGTGTCCGCGCAGACGCCTCGCCTAACGAGGTGTGTACAACAGATTGGGGCGCACCACGGTGCTCCCTGCATCCAGTATAGCGCGCATCGGCTATTCTGGCAAGAGAACGGGCGCGGGCGACTATACGTCGGGATCGGCTTCGAAGACCTGGTGCGCGGGCCAGGGTTCGTGTTCGGGAATCACGTAGCCCTGCAGACGATAGAGCGAGCCGGCGCCATCAACGCGCAACGTGGTCCCTGAGATGAAGGCGGCGGCTGGCGATAACAGATAGATCACGGCGGCCGCGATCTCGCTTTCGGTGCCCATGCGGCCGGCGGGCACCTCACGCGCCACACGCTCCAGGCGGGCGGTGACGTCGGCGCCGTAGTGCTTCAAGCCACTGGAGTTGATGATGCCCGGCGCCACCGAGTTGATGCGAATGCCATGTTGCGCCCATTCGAGGGCGAGCGTCTGAGTCAGGTTGACGACCCCCGCGCGCGCCGCGCCACTGTGCGACATGCCGGGGAAGCCGCGCCAGTTCTCGACGACAATGTTGACGATGGCGCCGCCATGCTCCTTCATCCCATGCGCATAGGCCGCCTGGCACATGTAGAAGGTGCCGGTCAGATTGGTCTCGACGACGGCGTGCCAGCCCTTGGGCGAGATCGTCTCGGCCGGACTCATAAATTGCCCACCAGCATTATTGACCAAGCCGTCGATGCGACCATGGCGTTGCGCCACGGTATCGAACAGCGCCGCGACCGCCTGGGCATCGCGAATGTTGCACACCCGCGCCTCAGCGCGACCGCCAGCCGCGACAATTTCGTTGACGGTGGGCTCCAGATGCTCGGGCGCGCGCGAGCACAGGATGACGGTGGCGCCCAGCGCAGCCAACTCACGCGCCGTCGCGCGCCCAATGCCGGTGCCGCCGCCGCTGACTATCACCACAGTGTCAGCGAACAATCCAGCGCGAAATATCGAGCCGGGTTCCATGCCGCGCCTCCAGTGCTTGCGTCCGAACGAGCATCTCATTGAGCTAGTATGGACGATTCGCCGGAGCGTGACAAGTCGTGGCGCTCAATCGGCGCCGGCGCTCACCCGCTGCCGGTCGGCATCTGGCAGGTATGTCTCGCCGTCCGGTTCTGACAGCCGCAACTGTTCTGGTGCGCTGGCATCCGTGTAGAGTGGCGTCACCCCGGCTGGCATCACGTGTTCACGCCCTGGGTGGAGCGCTGAAGGTTCCGATCGCGCCACGGCGATGGTGGCCACAAAGGCGCGTGGCGCGGCGCGATAGCCAGCGCACCAGGCGGCGACCTCGGCACCGATCACAATCAGCAGCGCATAGGTGTAGATGAAGACCAGGGCCACCAGCACGAAGCCCGCGATCGAGCCGAACTGATTGGGATGCAGGATATCGCGCACGTAGAAGGGAAAGATCAACAAGTAGCCTTCCGCCAGGGCCGCGCTCAGCAGTGCGCCGGGCACTGCCGCGCGCCAGGGCACACCGCCTGGGGTGAGCCGCGTGAAGACCACCAGCAGAAAGCCGAAATCAATGGCCATGCCACCCACGAAGCCCGCAAGACCGAGTACTGGGCCACCCGCCAGCCAGATATTGTCGGTTCCGTGCGACACAGAGCCGGTCGAGAATCCCAGGGCGGGGCCGACGGTGGAGCAGACGACAATCGCCGGCAACAATGCGGTGAACAGCAGCAGCAACAGCAGGGCGGCACGATTCTGCGCCAGGAACGTGCGCGGTGGCCGCTGGAAGATGATGCAGAGGCAACTTTCCATCACGACGAAGAAGCGCGACCCATACCAGAGCGCCGGCAGAATGCCCAGCAGTAAGATGGCGAGCGCGGTATGGCGCAAACTGGACTCAAATGCCCCCACCGCCGATGCACCGGCATGCGTGGGAGTGAGGTGAATGATCTGCGTCAGGACGCCCTGACTCAGGTGCGAGCCGCCCATGCGCAGCACCAGCGCCAGGATGATGAGCAGGAGGCCCAGCACCGCGAAGAGTGCGGTCAGGCAGGTGTAGGCCAGCAGCCGCGCCAGGTTCCATCCCCAGTCGCGATCAAATTTGTGCCAGAGCGCCCGGAGCATGGGGCACCTCCTTCATCCGACCAGCAGCCGCGGCGGCGCCGGTGGCGCCATGCCGCCGACGCTGCTGGGGATTCTACCAGATTGTCTGCTCTCGCCATAGACGCAAGCCAGGTTCTCAGCAGATTCTCATGTTGGACGCCTATAGGTGCCATGGGGCGTTTACCCGCCCACGCCTGGGACAAACACTTCATTGACCCAGCCCGCCCCGTACCACATGATGGAAGACGGTAGAACTGGTGTAGCGTATCGAATCGCGCTGAGGACGTAAGGCTTAGAGAAGGCGGAGAGCAGCCATGAATCGGCTCATCACCTATGGCATGCACAGTGGTGCGCGACGACGCGGCGGCACACTGGCGGTCGCGTTTGTGGCGTTGTGTCTGGCGCTGTGCGCCGCCGGACCGCCCTCCAGCGCGTGGGCCGCGCCGGCGAAGGCCGGCGGCGTCAGCGGCGACTGGCCGATGTTTATGCATGATGTGGGACGCAGTGGTTTCAACGGCGGAGTCACGCTCGCAACCCCGCTGAGCCTGGTCTGGACGCATACGGCAACCAATGCCGGCATGACCCTCAACCCGGTCGTCGGCAATAGCCTGGTCTACGCGGGATCCGCCGATGGCTTCTTGCGGGCGGTCGACCAGACCGGCAAGCTGGTTTGGACGTCGCCGTACTTGGGACAAACCTATAATTGCTCGCCGACCAGTCACTGGGGGGTCAGCTCCACGCCCGCCTTGGCCTCGGTCACGCTCAACGGGGTGGCCACGTCGGTGCTCTATGTCGGCGCCGGCAACACGCTCACGGCGCCAATGGCGGAAGTCTACGCCTTGAACGCGACGAGCGGGGCGCCGATCTGGCATACGACCCTCAGCGCGGCCAAGGGCGTGTACATGTGGGCCTCGCCGGTCGTCTTCACGCCGAGTGGAGCGGCGCATCCCAGTGTCTATATCGGCCTCTCGTCGGTAGAGGATTGCCCGCTGGTACGAGGAGGACTGTATCAACTCGATGCGGTCACAGGCGTGATTCAGCACGTGTTTTATACCGAGCCACTGGGGTGCGTGGGCGCGAGCGTCTGGGGCTCCCCCACCATCGATGCGGCGGCTGGCACGCTCTATTTCGCGACGGGCAACGGCGCTTCCGCGACCAAGTGCACCCAGCCGCAACCGTATGCGGTTGCCCTGGTGGAACTCAATCTCTCCAATCTCGCGTACATTGGCTCGTGGCAGGTGCCGGCCACGCAGCAGATCGTTGATAGCGATTTTGGCACGACTCCCACGTTGTTCTCGGCGACGATTGGTGGGACCGTGACACCACTGGTGGGGCTGGTCAACAAGAGCGGTGAGTACTACGCCTTCAAGCGCGGCCAGCTGGTCCCGGGGCCAGTGTGGATGGCGAAGATCGCCAACGGCGGTGGCGCGATTACCGGTAGCCTGTCATCCAGCGCCTGGGATGGCACCCAACTCTATGTCGCGGGTGGGTTGACCACCATTAGCGGCAAATCCTGCAAGGGAAGCATGCGCGCGCTGAATCCGGCCACTGGCACGTTTGTCTGGCAGGCATGTTTCACGGGAGCCGCGGTCACCGGGGCCATAGCGGCGGCAGCGGGCATCGTGGTGGCCTGCGAAGGTCGCACGGTCAACGTGGTGAACTCGACCACCGGCACGGTTATAGCGACGTACCACGACAACGCCGCGGGGCTGCTCGGCGCGGCGTCCATCACCTTCGATCCGCTGCTCAATACCGGCGTGCTCTACTTCAGCGATAACGCCGGCAACATGTACGAGCTCAAATGAGAGTGTCCACGGACGGCGAGTGAGATCAAATCGCGTTCGTAGCGAACGACCGATGTGAGTGAGAGGGAGGCACGGTCTGATGGCCAGCTCCAAACAGCGCGACAGCCTGGCGCCACGAACCCATGCAGCGATAGTCCCGCTCGGGCGCATCCGGGCGTTTGTCGGCCACGCCGTCATGTCGTGGGGTGTGGGTGGTGGACTGGTCGCACTGGTCGCCGCCTCGCTCGGCGGCGCGCCCGGCATTGCGCGGGCGGCGACGGTCAACTGGCCCGAGTACATGAATGGCAATGGGGGCTACAATCCTGCCGAGACCATGATTACGCCCGCCACCGCCTCCAAGCTCACGCTGAAGTTCAATATCCACCCGGGTGGGTCGATCTTCAGTCAGCCGGTCGAGGCCAATGGGCTGGTCTATGTTGGGACCTATTACGGCACTGAGATGGCGCTCAATCCGACGACCGGCGCTTCTGTCTGGAAGGCCACGGTCGGGAAGACGCAAGACCTGTGCAGTTCGCAACAGATCGGCGTGGTCGGCACGGCCGCGGTGACCACGGTGACGCTCGGCGGGACGGCTACCTCTGTCCTGCTGGTCGGTGGTGGCAACGCGCAACTCTACGCGCTCAACGCGCTCACTGGCGCGATCATCTGGCACACCGCGCTCGGCGGTCAGATGAACTGGGCGTCGCCGATCGTCGCCTCGGTCGTGCTGCCTGGCACCACAAGCCCTACCACGGTCGCCTATATGGGTACCGCATCGTTCTGCGATACCCCACTGGTACAGGGCAAACTGATCCAGCTGAATGTCGCGACGGGCGCCATCATCAACAGCTTCAACGTCGTGCCCAACGGCTGTATTGGGGGAGCGGTGTGGGGATCCGCGACGGTGGATACGTCGGTGAGCCCGCCAACGGTCTACATCGCCAGCGGCAACCCGCCAGGACCCAACCACAACCCGTGTAAGCAACCATTACCCTATGCCCCAGCGGTAATCGAGTTGAACGCGGCCAGCCTCGGCTTTATTGGAGCCTGGCAGGTACCGGCGGCGCAACAGACCGTTGATGCCGATTTCGGCAACACGCCAGTGCTCTTCACAGCGACCATTGCCGGCACCGCGACCGCACTGGTCGGCGCGCTCAACAAGAATGGCATCTTCTACGCCTTCAAACGCGGCGCGGTGAGTAGTGGACCAGTCTGGCAGACGCGTATCTCTGTCGGCGGCCAGGAGCCGCAAAAGGGCATCGGCAGCGTCGCGCCCGCGGCGTTCGACGGCACCACGCTGTATGCGGCGGGCGGCAACACGACGATCAAAGGCGCGAGTTGCCAGGGCAGCGTGCAGGCGCTCAATCCCGCGACGGGTGTGGCAGGTTGGCAGAAATGCCTCACCGCCGCGGTGTTGGGCGCGGTGACGATCGTGCCGGGGGTGGGCGTGGTTGGCAATGGACCGTTCATCACGGTGTTCGCCACCGCTACGGGCGCCACGCTGTTCACCTATAAGGACACGACGAACAACGCGCGGTTCTACGGACCGGCGAGCATCGTGAACGGCAGGCTCTACGAGGGCAACATGGATGGCCGGCTGTACAGCTTTGGGTAACCATGGTGAGCTGCCCAAGCTACCCCACTTGCCCTCCACTGACCACCTCCGCCGGGTGATCGTGGCGCTCGTTCGTCCATCATTCCGCCTTCAGTGGGAGCCGTCGGGAAGGAGCCTTTTTATCCACTGCAGCTTGATGCGATCTGTGCGCCATGCGCACACCTCATGAACCAGGGGGCGCGAGGGCGGCATGGACGCCGACGATGACGTTGATGAGGTCTGGCACGTTGCCGCCGCGGTAGGCCGCGCGCGCGAAGCGCGAAGCATTGCCCGACGAGCCGCCACGCCGCACTCGATTACCAGCCGAATCTGTCTGCTCTCTTCCATCTTGCGCGTTGTACGGATAGCCGGTGTCCAGGCCGCTGGTCCACTCCCAGACATTGCCCGCCATATCCTGCGCGCCGCAGGCGCTGGCGCCGCTGGAGTAAGGGCCCGCCGGCGTTGTCGTGCCGATGCGGCTCTCACAGGTATTTCAGCGGGATATGTCGAACGTGTCGCCCCAGGGGTAGATGCGGCTGATCTGGTTCGCTGGTCCCGCCGGATCCCAGCACGCCGCCTTCTCCCACTGCGCCTCGGCCGGCAGCCGCCACGCCTGGCCGCTGGCCCGGGCGAGCCAGGCGGCGTAGGCGTTGGCGTCCTCCCATGAGACGCAGACGACGGGATGGTCGGGGTGTCTGCGCTGGGCGGCCCAGTCCAGTGTCTTGCCGCGCCACTCGGGGGCGTGCCAC
Organism: Ktedonobacterales bacterium; assembly: GCA_036000225.1. Taxonomy (GTDB): domain Bacteria; phylum Chloroflexota; class Ktedonobacteria; order Ktedonobacterales; family JADMIN01; genus DASYGC01. Next base: position 12,269 of record DASYGC010000588.1, read on the forward strand.
GTGGCGTTCTGGGGATAGGTATGCGCGGGCGGTTCGCGCACGGCGTTGGCGCGCACGGCGCAGGCATACTCGGCCACGGTCACCGGATGCTGGCCAAAGGCGAAGCCGGCCACCTCCACCGGATACTGCGGCGTCTCGTCATCAAACGCATCTTTGTCGTGGGTCTTGTCGCTGCCCATGGTGAAGACGCCGGCGGGCACGGGGCAGAGCGGCGGCAGCACGAATTCGACACCTTGCCGGCGGTAGCCGCGAAAGCCCAGGGTGTCGAGCGTCATCGGTGTCAGGTGTAGCGTGGGGCTGGCGTCCGGTGGCGCGGGAGCCGGGCCGAGCGTGGGTGGCGCAGGCGCGGGGCCGAGCGGTGTGACCCGGCGTCAATTCGATGGCGCGTAGAACGCCGGAGAGCGCCGCGGGGTATTGCGCCTCGCTGGTGGCGGGAAAGCGGCGCAGCGCCTCCCAGGTGGGCAGGTGGCTCAGGTCCACCGGACGCAGCACCACCGGCACGACGCCGCGTATGCGTTGCTGTTGCTCGCGGTTGAGCGCGACGAAGACTTCGGTCTGCACGTAGGTGGAGGCGACCGCCTCAGGGCTGAGCACGAGCACCAGCCAGTCGCACTGCGCCTGCATCTCGTTGACGCGCTGCACAATGTTGCCGGCGCTGTCGTCGGCCTCGTAGATCCAGGCGGTCGCGCCGGCCTGGCGCAGATCGGCGGCCAGGCGCTGGGCGAACACCTGATCGTGACTGCTGTGGCTGACGAAGACGCGGGGTGCGGCTTGCGACGGCACGCTTATCATATCCTCCCGCGCTTTTCAGTATCCCCGTACGATTGCTCGCTGGCAGTATACGCCGTCGCCACCGGTGGGGCAAGCCTGGGAAGGTTAGCGACGCCATGCTCTTCGAAATCCATCCATGGCCATGTTTGCCGGGCTGGATGTCGCGGGTTATGGCGTGGTAAGACGCGTCGAAATCTGTTCAGGTGCGATGACCGATACCGGAGAAGATCGAAAGTCTCCTGGAATGCGAGTGGCGATCAGATCCAACTGTGCGTTGATCGCGCAAGCAATCTGCACGTTATCCTCGAAGTCGTTGCCGGGCAGCGCACGCGCCTGTTGGAGCAGGGATCCATCCACGGCGAACAGGCCAAAGGCGGCGAACACGCGGTCCACGGCGGCAAACGCCCCAGGAATACCTGCCTGCCGCCGGACAATGTAGAAGATATCGGTGAGCACAGAGGCGGGCATGTAGGCAACGACCAGTCCTGCGTCACGGGCATCCCACAAGGGCTGCGCCATATCGGACCACGGCTTACGATCGAGGAGCCAATCGAGCACGACATTCGTGTCCACGAGTACCCGCAACAGCACAGGTGGCATCTCAGCGGTTGGCGGACGGCTCACTGGCTATTCCCCGTACTTCTCCATGCGCCAGCGCTCGATCTCTTCATCCGAGGGTGCGGGACGATCGCCCGCTCCGATGCCACGCAGCTCGGCGGAGGCAACATAGGGGCGGCCTGTTCGCGGATCGAGGGTCCGCAGACCGGGATCCAGGATGCGGCGAGCAAGCCATATTTGTCGCTCACGAGACCAGGCTTGTATCAGGCGCAGCACCTCGTCCTCATCCAGGACTTGCCGCTTGGCCATACGATCACCTCATTTGTTGGTAGTCTATGGAATGTCCGCATACCGCTGAACGCGCAAAGCCACTT
>DASYGC010000589.1:0-14782 GCA_036000225.1 Ktedonobacterales bacterium
GGATGCGAAGGACGAGGACGACGGCTATCTGCTGACCTTCGTGTATGACGAGCGCGACGATGTCTCGGAGTTGCTGATCCTCGATGCGCGCGATGTCGCCGCCGCGCCACTGGCGCGCGTGCGCATCCCGCAGCGGGTGCCCATCGGGTTCCATGCCTGCTGGGTGCCGGAATCGCGCCTGGCGGCGCAATAGGCTGGCGGGCGCAAGAGGAGGGTGATCAGAGGAGGGTGATCGGGATGATTTTGTCGTCGGCGCGGCGCATCCAGGAGTATACCGACAAGGGGTGGTGGGGGACCGAGACGCTGGGCGATCGCTTTGCGCGCACGGCGGCCAGCGCGCCCGCGACGCTGGCGCTGGTGGACCCGCCCAATCGCGCGGAGTTCACGTCGGGCGAGCCGCGGCGGCTGACGTACGCGCAGCTGAGCGCGGCGGTTGATGGGCTGGCGGTGCGCCTGCTGGAACAGGGGATCGGCCGCGACGACATCGTGGCGGCGCAATTGCCGAACACCGTCGAGCTGGTGATGGTGTATCTGGCGGCGGCGCGCATCGGCGCGATTGTCTGCCCCTTCCCGGTGCAGTATCGCGAGTTCGAGCTGGAGCAACTGGTCAACTTCGTGGGCGCCAGCACGCTACTGACCACCGCGCGCATCGGCAAGCAGTTCCACGCGCAAATGGTGGCTGGCCTGCGCGCGCAACTGCCCACGCTCACCACCGTGATGGCCTGGGGCGACGACCTGCCCGCCGGCGTGGTCGCGCTCGATCCGCTGCTGGCCACAACACCGGATCGCGCCATCCTCGAACGGCATCTGGCGGCGGGCCAGTCGAGTGCCAACGACATCTACACCATCTGCTGGACCTCCGGCACCGAGGGCACGCCCAAGGGGGTGCCGCGCAGCCACAATCAGTGGCTGGCGATCGGCGACGCGATGATGGACGCGGCCGAGTTGGAGCCGGGCTGTCGCATCCTGAATCCTTTCCCGCTGGTGAACATGGCCGGCATTGGCGGCATGTTCGTCTCGTGGCTGCTGACGGGTGGCACCTTCGTGATGCACCATCCGTTCAGTCTGCCGGTCTTCCTCAAGCAGCTGGGTGACGAGCATATTGACTTCACGGTGGCTCCCCCCGCCGTGCTGAATCTGCTGCTCCAGAACGAGGCGCTGCTGGCCACGGCGGATATCAGCGGGATCAAGACGCTGGGTTCGGGTTCGGCGCCGCTCTCGCCATGGATGGTGAAGACCTGGCAGGATCAACATCAGATCGCCGTCGTCAATTTCTTTGGCTCGAACGAAGGCACGACACTGGTTAGCGGCGCGAAGGAGATCCCCGACCCCGAGCAGCGTGCGCAATTCTTCCCGCGCTTCGGAGTGGAGGGCATCGCCTGGGAAGCGCGCATCGCCAGCCGCATGCGCACAAAGCTGGTGGACCCGCACACGGGGGAGGCGATCGACGAGCCGGGGCAGCCGGGCGAGCTGCTGGTGAGTGGCTCGGCGATCTTCGACGGCTACTATCGTGCGCCCGACCTCACGGCCAGCGCGTTCGACGGTGACGGCTACTTCCGCACCGGCGATCTATTCGAGATCGCCAGCACCGGCGACGAGCCGCGGTTCTATCGCTATGCGGGCCGCTCGAAAGATATCATCATCCGCGGCGGGCAGAACATCTCGCCGGAGGAGATCGAAGGACTGTTGCAGGGCCATCCCGCCGTGGCGGAGGTGGCGGTGGTCGGCTATCCCGATGCCACGCTGGGCGAGCGCGCATGCGCCTGTGCGGTGGCCCGGCCCGGCCAGGAGCTGACGCTGGCGGGATTGATCGCCTACCTCGACGAGCGCAAGATCGCGGTGTACAAGCTGCCCGAACGCCTGCTGGTGTTGGAGGCGCTGCCACGCAACCCGGTGGGCAAGGTGCTCAAGACCGAACTGCGGGCGCAACTGGCGGCAACCGTGCCCGCCACGGGCGCCGCGACGAGCGGCGCTGACGCGCCTGAGGTGGTGGATGCGCCGCCCGCCTCGGCCACAGCTCCCGTGGGGCCGTCCGGTGGACGCCCGATGGCAGACAAGGCGTCTCCCTCCGCCGCACCCCGGCGCGGGCTGTTCGCACGGATCTTCGGGCGCGGCGGGAACTCGCGATGAGTGATCCCAGCGCGTCCAGCGCGCGTGGCGATGCGCGTGGCGATGCGCGTGGCGATGCACGCACGCGGGCGCTGCCCCGCGCGCACCTGCATCTGCACCTGGAACACGCCATGCGCCGTGCCACGCTGGCCGAACTGGCCGCGCGCGAAGGGGTGGCGCTGGACGGTTTCTTCACCTTTGCAAATCTGAGCGAGTTCCTGGGGCGCGGCGCGGTGCTCACGGGGTGCATCGCCCGTCCCGAGGATCTGGCGCGGGTCTGCCGCGAGTTGGTGGAGGATGAGGCGCGCGATGGGGTGCTCTATGTCGAGCCGATGGTGCTCTTTCATCGCTGGTCGCCGCGCCTGGGGTCGCTGGATGAGCTGTACGCGCTGATCTGGGACGCGTTGCGCGCGGCGGGAGCGGCCACCGGCGTCGAGGTGGGCATGATGCTCGGCTTCGGGCGCCACCGTGACGCGCCGGCTGAAGCGGAGGTGCTGGCGCGCTTCGCGGCGGCGCATGCCGGCGCAGGCATCGTCGCCTTCGGCTTTGGCGGCGATGAGGCGCGCGTCGGCCCCGAGCGCTTCGCCGTGGCGTGCGCCATCGCGCGGGCGGCGGGGCTGCTGATCGTGCCACATGCCGGCGAGGACGCCGGACCAGCGAGCGTGCGCGCGGCGCTGGATGTGCTCCACCCGAACCGCATCGCGCATGGGGTGCGGGCGGTGGAGGACGCGGTGGTGCTGGCGCGGCTGGCCGGCGAAGGCATTCCCTGCGATGTGTGCCCAACCTCCAATGTGCTGCTGGGGGTCGCGTCCAGTCTGGCGGAGCACCCGGTGGCGGCCATGCTGCGCGCGGGCGTGCCGGTTACGCTCAACGCCGATGATCCGCTGGAGTTCGGCACGACCTGCGCTGAAGAGTACCGGCGCGTGCGCGACACCTTCAGGCTGACCGATGAACAGCTGGCGCGCATCGCGGCGACCAGCGCCACGGCCAGCGGCGCCTCAGCGGGGACGAAGCGGCGCATCCATACGGGTATCGCGCGGTGGTTGCACGAGAGTTCACCGAAGGAGACAACGCCATGACGCCACCACGTACCTACATCCTCGGCGGCTATCAGACCGACTTCGCGCGCAACTGGAGTCGCGACGGTGGTGGGCTGTATGAGCTGCTGCGCGCGGCGGTGGAGGGCGCGCTTGAGGTCACGGCGATCGACCCCGCCGAGGTCGAGGCGGCACATATCGGCAACTTCGTGGGCGAACTCTTCGCCGGGCAGGGACAACTGGGCGGGCTGTTCGCGGCGCTGCATCCCGCGTTCGCCACGATCCCCGCCGCGCGCCACGAGGCCGCCTGCGCTTCGGGGAGCATGGCCGCGCTGGCGGCGGGCGCCGAGATCGAGGCGGGGCGCTACGACCTGGCCTGCGTGGTGGGCGTCGAGCTGATGCGCAATGTGCCCGGCGACCAGGCGGCAGGTTATCTGGGCGCGGCGGCGTGGGCGGGACGCGAGGCGCAAGCGGCGCGCTTCCCCTGGCCCGCCCTCTTCAGCCGGCTGAGCGAGGTCTATGACGGGCGCTATGGCCTCAAGCACGAGCATCTGGCGCGCATTGCCCAACTCAACTTCGCCAATGCCAAACGCAATCCCAACGCCCAGACACGCGGCTGGACCTTCAACGACTGTAGCTTCGACGAGGACGACACGCACAATCCCGTGATCGAGGGGCGCATCCGCAAGCAGGACTGTGGCCAGATCACCGATGGCGCGGTCGCCATCCTGCTCGCCTCCGAGCGCTACGCCGCCGCCTACGCGCGCCGCCGCGGGCTGTCACTCGCGACGCTGCCCACGATTCGGGGCTGGGGCCATCACACCGCGCCGATGCTCTTCGAGGACAAGATCGCCGCCAGTCAGGGCAGCCCGTATATCTTCCCCCACGTGCGGCAGACCATCGCGGATGCCCTGCGCCGCGCGGGGATCGAGTCGGTTGCCGAACTGGGCGGCATCGAGACGCATGACTGCTTCACAATCACCGAGTACATGGAGATCGACCACTTCGGCATCACACCGCCAGGACAGAGCTGGCGGGCCATCGAGGAGGGCGCCATCGAGCCGGGCGGGCGCATACCCATCAATCCCAGCGGCGGCCTGATCGGCGGGGGCCACCCCGTTGGCGCCTCGGGTGTGCGCATGCTGCTGGACGCTTACAAGCAGGTGACGGGCACGGCGGGCGCGTATCAGGTCGCGGGGGCGCGCACGTTCGCCACGCTCAATATCGGCGGCAGCGCCACCACCTGCGCCAGCTTTGTGGTGGGCGTGTGACGCCTATTGGGTAGCCGCGGCGCCGCCCGGCTGTCCGGGCGTGCCGCCGCCATCTGGCGGGGTGCCCGGCGTCGCTACGACCACCCCGCCAGATGGCGGCGCGGAATCATCATGCGGACCGAGCAGCGACGCGCGCTCACGGTCGTGCGCGCCGTAGAAGACAAACGGCGGGGGCAGCGCGAACAGCTTCTTGAGGAACTGCACGCCGATGGTCATGACGATCAGGGCCGCCGCCAGCGTGATGAGCAGGTCGAGTACCCACACGGTCCCCCGCGCCAGCGTGCTGGCGCCCCCACCACCTAGCAGGCTCAGCAACCCCTGATGGATCGTCCCCCCCAGTAGCATCAACTGCGCCGCGGCCAGCTTCCAGAGATCGCCGAGGAAGGCCGGCAGGCCGAGCCCGCCGGCGAACCAGCCGGCGACCAGACCACGGATGGCGGGACCGATGCCGTAGCGCACGCCGAGGTAAAACGCGCCTACGCCCAGCGCCAACCCGCCGAGCAAGGAGACCGACGCGCGCCACGCGACCCGCCAGCGCCGGCGCAGGACATCATCGTCGGTGGCTTGCGCTTTGGCGACGATGCGCTCCAGTTCGGGATGACCGGTCACCAGCTCAGCGGCGATAGGGCCGACGATCTCCTCGAGATTGTTCCAGTAGGTCGAGTGGTCGCTGAGGATGCTGTCCTCGTTGACCACCTCGATATTCTCGCACTGACGCAGCATCGCCTGGAGTTGTGGAGTGGGATCAGGGAGCATAGGATCACGCCAACTACGAAAGCGCGGCAGGGCACGCGCCGTAAGCGAGCCAGAGGCCACCGGATCAAAGCGGGCCCAGAAATGCAGCCAGCGCACGTTGGCGGGCAGGACGCCACACATGCGATGCGGGTCGGTGCGCGCCAGCAACCAGATGCGCTTGAGCGCCTGGGCCAGGCAGATGAACGCGATGGGCTTGAGGTTGGCTTTGGCGGTTGGCCCCGAAAGCGCATTGGTCAGCCCTTCGTAAGCGACGACCGTGCCCATGGAGTGGGCGATGACGGTAATGCGCTGGCAATTTGGATCGCGCAAGAAAGCGCGCACCTCGCGATCGAAGCGGTGACGGATGGAGGCCGAGCGGGTGTAGTCGAGCAGGTAGACCTGCATCGAGGCGATCCAGTGCAGCGAGATATAGTCAATGATCGCGCTGATACGGCCAAGCAAATATTTGAAGCCAGGGATCGGCGACAGCGCCTGGACGAGCGCCAGCACGACGAGCAAGAGGTAGACGAGCGGAATTCCCAGCACCCATTGGACTGACTTGAAGCAATATTGCAGAAAGTCGTAGATCGCCAGCAGCACGTGGAGCAGGCCGCGCATCAGGCGGGCGCCCGCGCCCGCGCGACGCACGGGTGGAGTTGCGCGCGCGCGGCGCCAGGCGCGGACCTTGCCGCCCAGCGGGAGCATGATACGCGTCGCTTCCTGGAGGAACTGCAGGCGGGCCCAGCGCATGGCCGAGCGCGGCGCGGGTGTGCCAAACGATTGTGCCCACCAGACCTCGCGCAGCTTGAGATGCAGCGGTGGTGGCTCGTCCTGTGGCGCGGCGCCCGGCCGCGCGGGCGGCACCAGCTCGATCAGCGCGCGTGAGGCCGGTGAATCGGGGTCGTTGTCATCAGTCAAGTGGGTATGGACCCAGACCCGCCCTGTTCCGCGCGGACGCAGCGCCAACCCGGCCACGTGATTGTACCAGTAGGTCAGCGCGTTCAGGGTCTCCTGCAACATGTCGTTGCGCTTCTCGTCGCCGATCCCATGCACGACGATGACGCCAGTATACGGTCCCGAGTCGTCGTCGATGGCGGTATCATCCCACAGATTCTCCACTTCACCGACGATCTTGCGCTGTGTCCGCTCCATGTGGTGCGCCACCTTGCTATTGCTCTACGCCTGTGACCAGGAGTCCACGTCGTCATTCCGAGATGGCGAGCATACTATACTGGCAAGCCAACGACGCGTCAATAGATGATATGATACGACTTTCGGGAAGGTCGCCCGGTTGCGTTGTGGCGACGCTGTGCTACGGGTATTGCGCAGCGTCGCTCTGGGGGTAAGGCAGAGGTCTGCATCCGAATCGCGTAGCATTGGATCAGGAGGAGATGCGCATGCGCCTTGAAGTGCTCAGCCGCGAACCAGCATCCGGCGCGCGGGAGGTCCCGCTGCTTTTCGTGCACGGCGCCTGGCATGGCGCGTGGTGCTGGGAGGACAATTTCCTGCCGTATTTCGCCCAGCAAGGCTATCGCGTCCGCGCGCTCAGTCTGCGTGGACATGGAGAGAGTGAACGGCCACGACACTTCAAGACAATGCGGATCGCGCGGTACGTGGACGATGTGGCTGAGGTGGCGCGCGGCTTGCCCGCGGCGCCGGTGGTGATCGGCCACTCGATGGGTGGGCTGGTCGTGCAAAAGTACCTGGAACGCCATCCCGCGAGGGCTGCCATACTCCTGGCGCCGGTGCCTCCCAGCGGGGTGCTGCGCACCACGCTGAGCATCGCGGGCCGGCACCCACTGCGCTTTCTGCGCGCCAATGCCACCTGGAGTCTGGCGCCGCTCGTGAACACACCCGGACTGACGCGTGAGGCGTTCTTCACCCGGGATACCGACGAGTCGCTGGTGCATGCGACGTTCGCGCGCATTCAGGATGAGGCGTACTGGGCCTTCCTGGATATGTTGGCGTTCAACTTGCCACGCCCGCGCCGGGTGCGACGCAAATCGGTACCGATGCTGGTGCTGGGCGGCGCACGCGACGGCATCTTCATCCCCCGCGAGGGAGAGCACACCGCCCGCGCCTACCGGGCGCAATATCAACTTTTCCCCGGCATGGGTCACGATCTGATGCTCGACACCGGCTGGCAACAGGTCGCCGATCGCATGCTCGCCTGGCTGCGCGACCTAGTCAGGCGTTGAAGCCGGCGCCGAGGATCCAGCCTTCCTGTAGTACGCAGGCAGCCAGCGCCGCGGGGGAGAGGCCCGCCGGGGGCGCGAACCACTGGCCGAGCTGCCCGACGTGATCGGTGGTGGCGAGCCAGCGCACCATCGCCCGCACCTGGGCCGCATCGCGGATTGCGCCGTCATCCACCCGCGTTGGGGCAAGGCTCGGCCAGATCTCGGCGTACACAATCGCCGGCCCCTGGCGGGGGAGGGGAGTGTCGGTGAAGCCCGTCTCGAAGGGCCAGACGCGACTCAGCGGGGCGAGCGTGGGATCAGCGCGCAGGCGACCGATGGCTGGGATGCCCGTCAACGTCTGGCCACCCACGCTGCCGGGACCGTAGAGCTTCCAGACGGGCTGCGCGCCGGGCGCGCGCTGCTCGGTCCAGCGCAGCCGGTCCAGCGAGAGGCCAGGGCGCACAGTGTAGGGGAAGCCAGGACTCGTCGGCAGCAGGTGGGGCCCTGCGCCGCCACTGGGGCAGCCCCACAGGGGACCCGACGCGGCGCCGCCGCAGCGCTGATTGAGCGCCGCGGCCACCGCGAAGCGGTTGTTGCGATTGTCGTCGTCATCCACCAGTAGCGACGCGACCTCGGCCCAGAGGCCCCGCCACGGCGGCGCAGCCGCCAGGCCCATCGCGACGGCGAAGCCAGAGGGATAGCCGAACGCGAAGTCGAAGCCGACGCAGACCCGCCGGCCCAGCGCCGTGTGGTGCAGCAAGCGCTGACGCAAGTGTTCCACGCAGGCCCAGCGCGTGCGCCAGTAAGTGACGGTGTCGACCCGCGGCGCCTCATCACCATCGGACCTGCTGCCCTCGCCCACCCAGAGCGCGTCGCGGCTCGGACGCGCCGGGCTGGGGCCGTTGCGCGCGCTCCAGTCCACGGCCAGGTAGGTATCAAACAGGCGCATGTACCACCCCGCATGCTGGTGGGCGCTCTCAGTGGGCTGGCGGGCACTGGGTGACAGCTTGTCCCATCTCCCAACCCTGGAGCGGGCCGTACCAGCGCAGGGTCACCGGCTCAGGATGTCGGTGGCAGACCGTTCTCGACGCAATAGTACAACGTCTGGTAGGGTTCGCGAAAGGCCACCACGTCGCTCAGCACGGCCTCGGGCGCCATGCCATCCACCAGCACGCGCGCGATGAAGTCCGCGATGGTGTCCATTTCATGCGTGCCCATGCCCAGGCGGGTGACCTCGGTGGTCCCGAGCCGCAGGCCGCCGGGCCGATCCCAGTCCGCCGGCTGGTCGCCAGGGATCAGGTTCTTGTTGGTGATGATATTGGCGCGCGCCAACCGCTGCGCGACCTCCAGCCCGCCGCCAAACTGGCGCACGTTGGCGATGATCTGATGGGTGCGCGTGAAGCCCTTGTGCGCGCCCAGCAGGGGGATGCCACGGCGCGCCAGCGCCGCGCCCAGCGCCTGGGCATTGCGCACGATTTGCTCCATGTATGCCGGACCGTAGGCCAGCACATCGACGGCGGAGGCCGCCAGCGCCGCCACGCGATTGACCTGGTGGGTGGCCGCCAGCACGGGGAAGATGGCATGCGTCAACGGCTCGTTCAGGCGCTCGTCGTCCCACACGATGATGCCGCTCTGCGGACCGCTGAAGGTCTTGCCCGCCGAACCGGTCAGCACCGCCGCGCCCTCGCGCAGCGGATCCTGGAACTGACCACCGGCGATCAGGCCCAGTTGGTGGGCGCCGTCGAAGTAGACCTGGCCGCCCCAGGGCGCGATGATCTCGCGCATGGCCTGAACGGGCAAGGGAAAGAGCGTCATCGAGAGGCCCAGGGTCACCAGCCGCGGACGCGCCCGCTCGGCCACCTGGCGGAAGCGGTCCAGGTCCACCTCCAGCTCGACGGGATCGAAGGGGATATCAACGATGGTGAGCCCGCGCACGCCAGCCGGTCCATCGGGGCGGTTGCTCGAATGGCCGCCAAAGGGCTGCGCCACCGCCATGATGGTGTCGCCGGGCTGGGTCAGTGCGGTGTAGACGACCAGGTTGCCGATCATGCTCGCGACCAGCCGGTGATCGGCGTAGCGCGCCTTGAAGACCTGCTTGAGCAGTTCGATACAGAGCGACTCGATCTCGTCGATGTACTTCGTGCCAGCAAACCAGCGATTGACGCTGCCGACGTGGCCTTCCGCGGCGCGCGTGCCAACCTCGGCGGCCAGCAGCGCACGCACGGTGGGGGTGGTGGGCGCCTCGGGCGCGAGCAGGTTGAGGCACTGCTGGCCGCGCCACTCTTCGTTGCGCCGCACGGCCGCCACCACCGCTTCCTGCATCCGCGCCGGGGTGCGGCAGGCATCGAGCAGCGCGCGCGCGGCGGCGAGCGTCTGGGGGTCGTGGACTTCGGTCGTTTGGGGTGGCGCGCTGCTCGTTTGCACGGTGGTTTGCATGGATCAGGTCTCCTGTTGCTGCTGGCTGGTGAAGGCGTTGATAATGAGCTGGCCGAGGCTCAGCCAGTTCTCCTCGACCAGCGCCGCCGCCCGCACGACCGCCCCGCGCGCGCTGGCGGCGATGATGGCGGCGTGCTGCTCCACCGAGCGACGGCCGGCGAGCGAGCCAAACTGGGCGTATTCGAGCCGCCGCACACAGGGCATCAGACGATCGAGCGCGGGCGCGATCGCGCGATTGCCCGCGGCCCGCACGAAGACGCCGTGGAACTGATCGTCGGCGGCGATGGCCGACGCGACATCCGCCGCGGTGAGCGCCGCGGCCAGCGCGGCGTTGGCCGTGCGCAGCGCCGCGAGGTCAGCGGGCGCGAGGCGCGCGACCGCCAGGCGTGTGGCCAGCGCGTGAAGCGTGGCCACCACGGGGAAGGCATCGCGCGCGCCCTCGGATTCTAGCGGCACGACACGCGTCAGCGCGCCGGGATGGGTCTCGACCAGCCCCTCGTCTTCGAGCCGCTGCAGCGCCTCGCGCACCGGCGTGCGGCTGACGCCAAGCTGAGTGGCGAGGTCCTGATCGCGCAAGCGTAGTCCCGGCGCCAGCTCGCCAGACACGATGGCGCGCTGCAGTCGGGTGTAGACGTGGTCGCGCAGCGAGACGCGCGCGATGGGAGGCAGAGTGGGAGTACTCATGATATGTAATATATTGCATACAGACATCCCTGTCAAGGTCCAGATGATCTCTTGCGCGTGCTCTTGACATGTCTCCAGCGACACAGTATACATCAGCATATCTGGATATTTATGGAGGCCATGTGAACAGCACCAGCGCATCACCCCTGGCAGGTGAGCCAGGTCATGGCGCGCTCATCGAATCCGCGGCGGACGCGGGCGCCCGCGTGCGGGGCGAGCGCGAGGCGACGGGCGCGCTGGCCGACGAGAGCGCCGCGTTGCGGGCGCGCTTCTTCCGCGCACTGGGCGATCCGACACGTCTCCGCCTGCTGCAACTGCTGACTGACGCACCCAGCGGCGAGTGCGCGGTCGGCGAGCTGGTGGCAGCCATCGGCGCCCCACAGAGTCGTGTTTCGACCCACCTGGGCTGCCTGCGCTGGTGCGGTCTGGTCCAGACCCGGCGCGACGGGAAGCAGGTGTACTATCGTGTGGCCGACCCCCGCGTACGCCAGTTGTTGGCGCTGGGCGGCGCGGTGCTGCGCGATCATGCCGCCGGCGTCGCGAGTTGTGGCATGATCCGCTGATTTGGACCAGAGGCCTGCCCGGGCTACAGCACTTCCCTTCATGCGAGCAAACGATCATGGTTACCTGCGCATCACATCAACATATCCAGATACCTGGAATATGAAGGAGAAGTACCATGACGATGAACGATCAGCGCCGCCCTGGTCCTGAAGCGGACGGCGAGCACTACGACCTGCTGATCCTGGGCAGCGGCTCGACAGCTTTCGCCGCGGCCACACGCGCGCGGGAGTTGGGCAAATCGGCCGTCATGACGGAGGTGCGCACCCTCGGTGGTACCTGCGTCAATCGTGGCTGCCTCCCGTCCAAGAATCTGATCGAGGCGGCGCGGCTGGTCTATGAAGCCGCCCATCCGCGCTATCCCGGGCTCGCGCCGGCACAACTGGCGGTAGACTTTCCCGCGCTGGTGGCGCAGAAGGACGAGATCATCCGCTCCTACCGCGACCAGCATTACGCGAGCATCGTCGACGACGCGCAAGGCAGCAGCCCTATGCGGATCGCGCATGGGCAGGCGATGCTGGTGGACCCGCACACGGCCGAGGTGATGGCGCCGGACGGCAGCGTCCGCCGGCTGACCGGCACCCAGGTGCTCATCGCCACTGGATCGCTGCCTGCCATCCCGCCCATCCCCGGTCTGGCCGAGACACCATACTTGACAAGCGACTTGCTGACGAGCGAGGAAAACCAGGAAATGATGGAGTTGCCCTCCTCATTGATCATCCTGGGCGGTGGCTACATCGCGCTCGAACTGGGGCAGATGTTTGCCCGGCTGGGAACCAGCGTTACGATCCTGGCACGCGCGGGGCGCATCCTGAGCGACGAGGAGCCCGAGATCGGCAAAGCCCTCGCCGACATCCTGCGCGCCGAAGGGATCCAGATCGTTACGCGGGCCGAGGTGCGGCAGGTGGCAGGCGCTGCCCACGGTGTCCACATCACCGCCCAGGTACGGGGGGAGCGGCAAGCGTTTCGGGCAGCCAAACTGCTGGTGGCGACCGGACGGCGCCCCAACACCACCACACTGGGTCTGGAGCGCGTTGGAGTCCAGCTCGACGCGCAAGGCGCCGTCGTGGTGGATGCCTCGCTACGCACCAACGTACCCCACATCTGGGCGGCGGGCGATGTGATCGGACACGAGACGGCAAGCCAGATGGCGACGCCCGTGGGCGCGCATGATGGCGGGATCGCCGCCAGCAATGCCCTGGCCGGCGCCAATCGCCAGGTGGACCACACGGTGATTCCGCGGGCGCTCTTCACCGACCCGCAGGTGGCCGTTGTCGGGCTGACGGATCGCGACGCCAACGCGCAGGGCTTCGCCTGCGAATGCAACACGATTCCCCTGAGCGTGGTCCCACGCGCCGGGGCGATCCGCGAGACACGAGGCGTCATCAAGATGGTGCTCGAACGCTCCACTCGCCGGGTACTGGGTGTCTCGATGCTCGGCCCCAACGCGGGCGAAGTGATCCACGAAGCGGCGATGGCGCTGCGCTTTGGGGCCACCGCTGACGACTTCATCGACCTGATCCATGTCTATCCGACGATGGCCGAGGCGCTCAAGCTCGTGGCCATCTCTTTCACCAAAGACGTCAGCAAGCTGAGTTGCTGTGCCAGCTAGCGGAGGAGACGCGCATGCGACGGACGATGGGTGGCTGGTTCTTGACGGTCACAGGCTTTCTGGCGTGTCCGTGCCATCTGGTCATCACGCTACCACTGGCGGCGGCCCTGCTGAGTGGGACGGCGCTGGGCGGCTGGATCGCCGGGCACCAGGGCGCGATCGTCGTGGGCGCCAGCACGCAGGCAGTGCCGAGCCGAGGTCCGAATGCGAATACCGCATGGAGACGGGCGGGTATGAACATAGGACACCCTCCTTGTGCCGAGCCAGATGTACCGCGCGCATCGCAACGTCGCGCCACGCCGCACCAACCCATGAAGCGGCGTATACACCCAGCGTAGTGGCGAACAGGTCGGTTGACAATGAGGAGAGGTGCCCAGTACGGGGGCAGCGATTTGCCCAATGGCTGTGCTGACCCGCCCATTCGACATTCAATTTCGAGGCGTGTGAGGGGAGATACAATTTCGGGGCGTCTGGCGACGCGACCCTTCAGCCCGCCAGCGCCGCGCGCAGCACGCGGTCGGGGCAGCGGCCGGGGAAGGTGCGCTCGTAGCAGACCAGACAGTAGTCGCCCTCACGGGCGTCGTTGGCCGCACCGCTGCCGAAGTAGGTGATCGTGTGGGGATCGCAGGCATAGTGGCCGCAGGGGCGTGGCTGGGCGGCGGCGCGATGGGGTAGTAGGTGAGGATACTGGTCGATGTAGCAGTCGAGGTTGGTTTCGCTGGTCTCGGCCGATGGACCGCTCAACTGGCCGAAGGGATAGAGGTCGTCGCTCTGGCTCATGGGTGGGGTACCTCCTCGCGCACGACATTGTACCACGGGCGCGCTTGTCGCTCGCGTGGCGCGGTGCTACACTGCCAGGACAGCCAGGCATCACCGGATATCCTCCCCGACTCCCAGCAGGAGGCATGCGCCCATCAGGAATAGCCTCGCCGGAGTCGCGCGATGAACCGCACCGACCGCCTGCTCGCCATCGTGCTCGAATTGCAGGGCAAACGCAGCCAGCGCGCCGAAGATCTGGCGCGCACCTTCGAGACCAGCGTGCGCACGATCTACCGCGACATTCGCGCGCTCGGTGAAGCGGGCGTGCCGCTGATCGCGACGCCGGGGCGGGGCTACGCGCTGATCGCGGGCTACTTCCTGCCGCCCCTCAGCTTCACGCCCGATGAGGCCGCCATGCTGCTGCTGGGCAGCGAGGTGATGGCGCGGCGCTTCGATGCGCAATACCGCGCGGCGGCGCAGTCCGCCGGACGCAAGATCGCCGGCGTGCTGCCGGAAAAGATACAGGACGCGGTACGAACACTGCGCGAGCGCATCCACGTGGGCATCGAGGGCGGTGGGCTGGCGCCGGAGGTGGCGGAGAAGCTGCGGCAACTGCGCCGCGCGATCGAGCAAACGGTGGCGGTGCGCTTCGTCTACCATACGCGCTATCCCGCCGCGCCCAACGCGCAATCGCCACAGACGCGCGAGGCCGACCCCTATGCGCTGGGCTATCTACAGAATGCCTGGTATCTGACGGGCTACTGTCACCTGCGCCATGATGTGCGCCGCTTCCGACTCGACCGCATGGAAGAGGTGACGCCGCTGGAACGCACCTTCGCGCGTCCGGCCAACCTGCCACCGCGCGGACGCGACCTCGCCGGACCTGACGGCTTCGCGGTGCGCGTGCGCTTCGATGCGGCGGTGGTGCGCTGGGTGCGCGAGGCGCCCTCGTTCTACACCACCGCCGAGGAGCAGATGCCCGATGGCGCGCTGCTGGTGACGCTGCGCGTGCGCCAGGCGGACGAGGTGACACAGTGGCTGCTCGGCTGGGGCCGCCATGTGCGCGTGCTGGAGCCGGAGACGCTGCGCCAGCGCATCGCCGCCGAAGCCGCGGCGCTGCTGGATCACCACGCGGCAACGTTGCCGCCGATCAAGAGGCCAACCAGTGGTCCCGCCAGCGGTGAGGAACGCTAGCATTGTCGGGCTTGCGGGCCGCCCGCGCAGGCGCCGAAGCACGCGCAGATCACGACAACTCAGCGGCCGCCCACGAATGGATCGGACGGGCCGAATACGGCTCTGCCCGCACCGCTGCCGAGGATACGCGAGACTTCGCGGTGGCATGAGCGCACCCGCAAACAGGGTCTGACGCAGCGCGAGGCCCATCGCTCGTCGTATGATAAC
>DASYGC010000590.1:0-2416 GCA_036000225.1 Ktedonobacterales bacterium
ATCAAGCAGCGCGTGCGCGGCGAGGCCAGAGGCGAGCGCCTCCTCGACGACACGCGCCACGGGCCGGGTGCGCAGCGCCTGCGCCCACTGCGGCGTCTCGCCGGGGCGCGCGGCGCGGCGATTGACGCGCAGGGCGCATTCGAGCGCCGGAGGGGTCAACGCGGGCGCCGAGGAGGCCATGCTGAGTGGGGTGGTTCGCGCGGTGGCGGCGCCAGGCTGGACCGACCGCGCACGGCCGGCGGCTGGCGTGGGCACGCGCTGGGAATGCCGCGCGGCGGCGATGGCGCGCAGCGCCGGACGCAGCGCCAGCAGGGTCAGCGAGGGTGGTAACAACTCGGCCATCTCGGCGGCATGTTGCGCGATCACCAGCAGGCGTCCACCATCGGTGGAACGCGACGCGGCGGCGGCAGCCAGGAATAGGGCGGTGTAGGCCGTGCGGCGGATGGATTCGCCCGGCAAAGTGCCGCCGTCGGGACCAGCCAACAGATGCGCCAGCGCCCACTCGGCGCTTGGCCCATCGCCCACCAGCAGGGCGGAACGGAGCAGGCCGGACGCTGGCGACTCCGCTCCGGCGGTGGCGTGTTGATCCGCCGTGGCGCTGTCGGGTGGGCCCGCGTGCCGCATCCGAGTGGTGGCGGCGCCGGATTGCCGGGCGCGGGCCGTGTGCCAACGTATCACTGGCATGGCAGAGGGTGCGCTGGCGCGCGCCGGCTGGCCGGCGACAGCCTGGCCGATGGCATCGGCGAACAGGGAGGTGCGTTCGGGGGGCGGCAGCGCCGCGCTCAGAAAGAGGGCGGCGTTGAGCGCCAGCAGCCCATCGGGCCAGGCGCTAGGTGCCGTGTCCGGCAGGGCCGGCAGGGTCGAAGTCCGCGCCAGCAGCGTGCGCGCGACGACGCGGTAGACGCGCTCGGGCGCCTCGCCGGCAGCGAGCAAGTCCGTGGCGGCCAGACGCGCGGCAGCGGGCTGGGCCGCGACGAGGGCTTGCAGCAGGTCTCGATAGGCCGCGATCTCGGCAGTAAGGTTGGGTGTCGTCACCATGTGAGACTCCAAGTTAGACGCCCATCGCGCCGGCTGTGGCATCGGCGGGTGGAACTACCGCGCGTGCCTGGTAGCGCCCACTGGGCCGATCGCCCGTGAGCAGCGCCAGCAGTCCGGGTACGCTAACCTCCGGCAGCGGGCGGTCGCTGATGTCCTCGCCGGGAAAAGCCGCCTGGTGGAGTGCGGTGCGCATGTCGCCAGGGTCTACCCAGTAGACGCGCAGATCGGTGAGTTCCGCCGCCAGGATGTTGGAGAGTTGCTCCAGCGCGGCTTTGCTGGAGCCATAGCCCCCCCAGCCGGCATACGGCTCGACGGCGGCGTCGCTGGTGATATTGAGGATGCGCGCGCCGGGATGGAGCAGGTCACGCACCTGCTGGATCAGCGCCAGCGGTGCGATCGTGTTGGCGCGGTAGACCTCCTCAAGCATCTCCAATGGATACTCAAGAAGGGGCGGCTGCGGGCTGGGTCCCAGAATGCTGGCATTGTTCACCAGCGCGTCAAGCCCGCCCAGCTCGCGGGCGGCTTGCGCCAGGGCGGCGCGATGCGCGGCGTCGGCGACATCGCCAGCCAGCGCCACCACACGCGTGTGCTGTGCCAGCTCGGCGCGGGCGACCTCCAGCGCGGGGCCGCCGCGGGCATCGAGCAGAAGGGTCCAGCCGTGGCGGGCCAGCGCGCGGGCGAGGGCCAGGCCCAGGCCACGCGATGCGCCGGTAATCAAGGCGGTGTGCATCGGGGGTGTTGGTATCGTCATGCCGCGCCATCCCTTCCCACGAACACCGGCAAACTTCGTGCCGGCATCTGGGGTCATTGTGGCGCGGCCAGGTCCGCCGCGCACCTGCTCAGGGGGCCAGTCTTTCACCTGTACCTCTGGACGGCGCGGGGGGACGCGGGGGGGAGGACAGGGTTAGTTTGTGAGGTCGAACTGGTATTCGTCCATATCGCAGACCGGAGTGTACCCAATCGTCTGGTAGATATGGTTGGAGGTGGGATTGGCCAGATTGGTGAAGAGCGTGCAGAACTGGCGTCCGTCGTCGAGCAGGCGCTGGCTCAGCCCGGCGACGGCGGCACTGGCGTAGCCCCGACCGCGCCGCTCGGGCGGGGTGTAGACTGGACCAATGCGGATGCCGTGCGCGGTGGGTCCGCCGTAGGCGGCCAGCGAGACGGGCTGGCCATCGTCCCAGAGATAGGCGCCGCGCTGGTTGAAGGTCAGCATGCGATCCGCCATATCCACCATGTCAGAGGTGGAACGCTCGCCAAGCGCCTCCTGGTTGAAGGCCTGATTCCACTGGATCAGCAGGTCGCGATCCGCTGGCGTCGCGCGGCGCAGGTGGCCAGGCACACCGCTCACGGGTCGCACCACTTCGAGCCGGTAGATGCG
>DASYGC010000591.1:0-4176 GCA_036000225.1 Ktedonobacterales bacterium
CTGGTGGCACTGACGCTGCTCGTGCTGCTGGTGCTCCCCACGCTCGCCCCCACCTGGGGCGATCGCCTTGCGGTGCTGCTTGCGTCATCTCCCGCTACGGTCTTCGCGCTGGCCGGGCGCAACGCCCAGCTGGGCAGCGCCGGCCAACTGAGCCTGGCACCGGATAGCCAGTGGACGCTGCTGACCCGGCGCGCGCTGCATCTGCCCTTCCTGGCGCCGGGAGCGGCATGTCCGGTTGAGCCGGGCCGTGTCGTCGCGGCGGGTCTCAGTCCCACGCTGGGCAATGGGCCGGCCTACGCGATGGGTGTCGGCAGCGCCAATGGCGCCCTGATCGTCAATTCCGCGACATCGCTCAATGCCCACGGCCACGATTGGGGCGGCCAACTGGTCGTCTGGTACCTCGATCCCCGCTATCAAGGTCCCGTGCTGATTCGTGGCGGCCAATTGAGCGGCACGGCGCAACTGCGCTTCAATGGCGGCCTGGACCAGCAGAAGTACATCTACAACCTGCCCATCGCCCCACTCATGCCCGCGCTGCGGCTGATGGCGGACAACACCCCCGGCCAGCAATGGATCGGCTGGCCCAGCTACACGCGTCTGCGCGTTCCAGGCTGTTTCGCCTATCAGGTGGATGGCATGAACTTCAGTGAGATCATCGTATTCCAGGCGGTCTTCACACCGTAGCGTGGTCTTGCCCGCCGCGCTCGCCCGCGGGTTGATGCTACTCTGCCTTGGTGCCAGCACCCGCCACGACCCCCAGCAAGGAGACCCCCGCGTGTCTGATGATGCCGCGCACTTGACCCCCTCAACCTCAGCGCCACCGCCGCTGGACCTGCCCATCGAGCCCGCCGCGCGCGACGGGCTGCCCTACCCCGCGCGCCTGGCCATCCTGGGTGGGGGGCAATTGGCGCGCATGACCGCCGAGGCCGCCAGCCAGCTTGGCATCGAGCTTGCCATCCTCGAACGCGAGGCCGGCAGCCCCGCCGGTCGCGCCGCGGCCCGCGAAGTCGTCGGCGACTGGGCCGACCAGGAAGCGCTGGCGGCGGTGGCCACCGATGCGCTGGCCGTGACGCTCGAAAACGAGTTCGTCGCTGCGCCGGGCCTGGCCTGGCTCGCCGCGCGCGGCGTGCCGGTCTTCCCCACCGCGCGCACGCTCGCCCTCGTGCAAGACAAACTGGAGCAGAAACGCTTTATGGCGGCGGCCGGGGTTCCGCTGCCTGCGTTCCGTGCGGTCGCCGCACACGAGGATATCGCGCGCGCGGCGGCGGAGTGGGGCTGGCCGCTCGTCCTCAAGGCCCGGCGCGATGGCTACGATGGCTATGGCAACGCGACCGTGCGTGCTCCCGAGGAGATCGCTCCCGCCTGCCAGCGCTTGGGCTGGCCCGCGCGCGCGCTGCTGGTGGAGGCGTGGGTGCCCTTCGAGCGCGAACTGGCGGTGATGGTGGCGCGTGGCCGGGAGGGCGTCTGCGCGCTCTATCCCGTGGTCGAAACCGTCCAGCGGCAGCACATCTGCCATCTGGTGCGCGTGCCCGCGCCGGTGCCGCCAGCGGTGGCCACGCGCGCGGTGGCGATCGCGCGCCAGGCGGTGGAAGCCATCGCCGGCATCGGCGTCTTCGGCGTCGAGCTCTTCCTCACGCCCGCTGGCGCCGTGCTCTACAACGAGATCGCGCCGCGCCCACACAACTCCGGGCACTACACCATCGAAGCCTGCCACACCTCGCAGTTCGCGAACCACCTGCGGGCCGTGTTGGGCCTGCCACTGGGCGATCCAGCGCTACTGGCGCCCGCGGCGGTGATGGTGAATCTACTCGGCGCCCGCACGGGTCCCGCTCGCGTGGAGGGCCTGGCAGCCGCGCTGGCCGTGCCCGGCGCGCACGTCCACCTCTACGGCAAAACCACAGCCCGCGTGGGGCGCAAGATGGGCCACATCACCGCCCTGGGCGCCACCCTCGCCGAGGCGGAGGCGCGCGCGCTCCAGGCCGCCGCGGTCATCACCATCTGATACGACTTTCGGGGAGACCGTCCCTGTTGCGCCGTGGCGCACGGGTGTGCGCTCTGACTCCGCGGGCGAGGCGGACGTGTTCATCCGATTTGCGTATGCGGCACGCCACACAGACAAAGGCGGCCCCGCCGCGAGGGGGGAGCCGCCTTCTGCGCGCTTTGGTTGCCGTCGCGCGCGGCATTACTTGGCGTCGGGCTTCTTGTCTTTCGGCGCCGTCTTGGTTTTCTTGAGTTGCTTGCCTTTGCCTTTGGCTTTGTCACCCATGAGCGCACCTCCATAGTTGATGTATGGACGAATCATCTTCGCCCGAACAGAAGGAACTCGCGCATGCGGCCCCACGCTGGCTAGCGAACCTCGGATACCACGTCTCTGCAGTCTGCTCCGGCAGACTTCGCGGCGGAACGTCGTCGGGGGGTATGACTATACGCCCGGATTCAACCGCCGGCACACCGCGACGATGCGACAGGATCTGGTATGAGGTGCCCTCTGGGTCGCGCTGGCCCCGCCCCGGCACCGCATAGAGCTACCATACCACATCACTGGCCCCTCTCGAAAGTGCGCGGGAGCGCCTACCTTCAGCCGGTGAAGTGCAGCACCGCCTTGCCGCTGATCTGCCGGTCCAGCAGGCGCTGGGACACACTGGCAATCTCGGTCCACGGCGCTTCCAGGTCGATGCGCGGGCGCAGCCGCCCATCGGCGACCAGCCGCGCCAGCCGGCCGAGATCCGCCGCGCCGGGCTGTCGCTCCAGCTCGTGGAAGAGGATGAACCCGTAGAGGCGCGCGCCGCCGATCAGATAGAAGCCACGTCCATCGAAGGCGATATCCGGCGCCGCCGTCGTGCCGAACATCACGCACTCGCCGTCAGGCGCCAGCAGTTTGAGTGCCGCGGGCAATGTGCGCCCGCCGATCGAATCCACGATATGATGATAGGGCGCGAACGCCTCAGCGCCGGCCAGATCCTCCCCAAAGACCACCTCGTGCGCGCCGTCTTCGCGCACCGCCGTCGCCTGTTCCTGGCGACTCACCGCCGCGACCACCAGTGCGCCCGCCTGCTGCGCGATCTGGCACATGAAGTGCCCCACCCCGCCCGACGCCCCCGTCACCAGTACCGCTTCGCCCAACAGCAGTCCGCCGCGTGCCAGCGTGCGCAACGCCGTCAATCCCGCAACCGGCAGCGTCGCCGCCTGCGCGAACGAAACGGCGTCGGGCAGCACGGCCAGGTTCTGCGTCGGCACGGCCACCACCTCAGCCCAGGCGCCGCTGCTGCCCAGCACCCCCACCACCCGCGCGCCCACTGGTGGCCCTGCGCCATCCGCCGCGCACGCCTCCACCGTCCCCGCCAGGTCCCAGCCCGGCCGCCAGCCGGCCTCCGCGCCCACCGCGCGCCGCAGTTCGCCGCGATTCAGCGACGTAGCCGCCACCCGCACCAGTGCCTCGCCTGGCAGCGGCACCGGTGCATCTACCTCATCCAATTCCAGCCGCCCATGCGCGGCGGGATCGACAACAATCGCGCGTATGCGTGACATGATCGCCTCCTCTCGCCGGTGGACCGCCGCAAGCGACATGCCACAATCCCGGCGATCGCCGCACCGGTTGCTGGTCTCGTGGCCTGATCGGTCCACCACTCACGGCTCGGGAAACAACGGCGGTTGTCGCTCGGCTTCGAGTCGCCGCTGTTCGCGGCGTCGCACCTGCTCAATCGACGCCTCGGGCGTGGGCAGGTACTCACTGCCATCGTCGCCCGTCTTGTGGATCGCCTCGAACGGGGACACGCGATGCGCCATGTGCCGTGCCATCCTTTCGCCCGCTACCGGCCATACAGAGACACTGCCAGTAGAGCATGCCTACCATTTCCGCTTTCGCTGCACATGGCGAGAAGCAGATAATGGAGAAGCTGTGTCCTGCTCGCGGGCACCTTAAGGGCCAGCATTTCGCCCACCTATGCGGTATACTCTGATGTATGGCCCCGCTGGCAAGGCCAGCCTGAGAGAGAAGTCAATGCCCGAAGAGCGCAAGCTGGTCACCATCCTCTTCGCCGATGTCACCGGCTCCACGCAGCTCGGTGAGCGCCTCGACCCCGAAGATGTGCGCGCGCTGATGGGCCGCTACTACGAGCACGCCCGCCGCATCATCGTCACCCATGGCGGCACCCTGGAAAAGTTCATCGGCGACGC
>DASYGC010000592.1:0-1667 GCA_036000225.1 Ktedonobacterales bacterium
CCCGCCCGAGGTCGGCGCCGCCATCCTCGCGCTGCGCCGCGCCACCACCGGCGACCACGGTTCCTGGACGCTAGGCACCGGCCAGCGCCGTATCCGACGCAGCCTCAGTATCGACGAAGTCGCCAACGCATAGCGCACTGCAAGCGCAAATGGCCGACCGCCAACACGGCGCTTCCCTATATCCTCAGGGCAGGAATGCGCTCACCTATACGCCCCATCTCCGCGGTCCGCGCCGGCGATCACACCACTACCTCTGCAGTCCGCGAAGGCGGACTTTGTGGCGGCACGCCTCCAGTCGCGATTTCAATCGCCCGTGCCCCGGCGGCACGCCTCCAGGCGCGGATTCACCCGCCCGTGCCCCGCCCCCGGCTGGCACCCCGCGCCGCCGCGACACGCTGTGGCATCACTCCGCCACACCACGAGCGCGACTCGACGCGTGGGGATTCAAAGCACCGGGACGCACCAGGTCGCGTACGACCTCCTTGATGTGCCCCGACGAGAGGCCGACCAGCTCGCGCAGAATTGCTGGCGCGCCGTGCTCTACGAAGACATCGGGCAGCCCGATGATCTTGAGCCGCACATCGTGGAGATCGTGCGCGTGCAACAGCTCGGCCACCGCGCTGCCAAAGCCGCCCGCCGCCGCTCCATCTTCCACCGTCACCAGGCAACGCGTCGCGCGCGCCAGGCGCAGAATGAGCTCCTCGTCCAGCGGCTTGACCCAGCGCGCGTTGACGGCCACCGTCGCGATGCCTTCCTCCGTCAGCAGCTCGCTGGCCGCCTGCCATGCCGGTTGCACCATATTGCCGAGGCCCAAAATCGCGCACTCCGCGTGGGCGATCGCATCTTCGGGCGTCAAGAGCTCAGCCTTGCCGACTGGCAGCGCGTGGAACTCGCTGGAGAGCGGCACGCCCAACCCCTTGCCGCGCGGGAAACGGAACGCCACCGGACCATCCAGCTTGAGCGCGGTATAGAGCATATCGCGCAGTTCCGCCTCGTCTTTGGGCGCCATCAGCTTCATGTTCGGGATCATGCGCAGGAAGGCAATATCGAAAGCGCCCTGCTGCGTGTGGCCGTCCTCGCCCACCAGGCCTGCGCGGTCGATGGGGAAGACGACGTGCAGGTTCTGCACGCACACGTCGTGGATCACCTGATCGAAGGCGCGCTGCAGGAAGGTCGAGTAGATCGCCGCGACCGGCTTCATGCCCTCGCAGGCCATGCCAGCGGCGAACGTCACCGCGTGCTGTTCGGCGATGCCGACATCGAAGAAGCGCTCGGGGATCGCCTTCGCCAGCTTGTTGAGCGCCGTGCCCTCGGCCATCGCGGCGGTGATGCCCACTACGGTTGGGTCCTGGCGCGCCAGCTCGACCAACGCATTGCCGAAGACATCCGAATAGCTCGGCGCTTCCCCGGCGGTCTTCTTCATCTGCCCGGTCGCGGGATCGTACGCGCCGGGACCGTGGAACTTGGTGGGCTCGGCTTCGGCGTACTCGCAGCCCTTGCCCTTCTTGGTGATCACCTGCACCAGAACCGGACCGTCAATGTCGCGTGCTTTGCGGAACAGATCGATCATGCCCTGTGTGTCGTGGCCGTCGAACGGGCCGAGGTAGGTGAAGCCCAACTCCTCGAAGATGACGCCGCTCTTGCTGGGCAGCACGAACTCCTTGGCG
>DASYGC010000593.1:0-3067 GCA_036000225.1 Ktedonobacterales bacterium
GGCCGCCAGCGAGATGAAGGAGCGGCTGCAGGCACTCGTCGGCTCGCCGGGGCGCGATCTGGCGGTCGGCACGTTCCACGCCATTTGCGCGCGGGTCTTGCGCCGCGAGGCCGAGCACGCCGGCCTTGGCCTGGACAGCCACTTCGCGATTTATGACGACGACGATCAGCAGGGGCTGGTCAAACAGGTGTTGCGGGAGATGGATCTCGACACCAAACAGTACAATCCGCGCGCGATCCACGCCATTATCTCGCGCGCCAAGAACGATCTGCTCTCGCCGCTGCAGTTCGCCGAACGGGTCAACAAATATTTCGAGGAGGTCGCCGCGCGCGTCTACAAGCGCTACGAGGAATTGCTGCGGCGCAACAATGCCGCCGACTTCGATGATCTGATTCTGCTGACCTATCAGCTCTGGCTGCGCCATCCAACGATTCTGGCGGAGTATCAACGACGATATCGCTACGTACATGTGGACGAGTTCCAGGACACCAACAAAGCCCAGTATGAACTGGTGCGCCTGCTGGCCGGCGGCACACCCGAGACGCCAGGGCACCAGAATCTCTGCGCCGTCGCTGACGATGATCAATCGATATACAGCTGGCGAGGGGCGAATCCACGCGTGCTCTTGCAGATGGAGGAGGACTTCCCCGGCACCCAGGTGGTGTTGCTGGAGCAGAACTATCGCTCGACGCAGATCATCCTCGATGCAGCGCAGGGCGTGGTCAGGCAGAACAGCACCCGCAAAGACAAGCGGCTATGGACCCAGCGCACCGATGGCACCGCGATTGTCTTGCACGAGGCCTACAACGAAGAGGAAGAAGCCAGCTACGTCGCCAACGAGATTCGCCGCTTGGTCGCCCGCGAGGGCGGCCACCGCGGCGATGTCGCGGTGATGTATCGCACCAATGCTCAGTCGCGTGCGCTGGAGGAACAGTTCATCCGCACCGGCATGCCCTATGTCGTCATCGGCAGCCGCAAGTTCTACGAACGCAAAGAGATCCGCGACGTACTGGCGTACCTGCGCCTGATCGCGAACCCGCTGGATAGCGTCGCGCTGCAACGCGTCATCAACGTGCCCAATCGCAAGATTGGCGCGAAGACGTATGCTGAGCTGATGCTGTGGGCAGAACGCCAGCAGTTGACGCCGGTGGAATCGCTGGCGCGCATCGAGGAGCATCCGACGCTGGCCACCGCAGGCAAACGCGCACTCGCGGGCTTCAGCGCGCTGCTGGCCGATCTGCGCCAGGCAGCGGGCGAGCTGCGTCTGCCTGAACTGCTCGACCGGCTGCTGGAGCGTAGTGGCTACGCCGCCGAACTCAAGGATGGCACCGACGAAGACCTGGAACGCTGGAACAACGTGATGGAGTTGCGGCGCGTGGCCGAAGACTTCGCCGAGATCGAGCCCGCGACGGCGCTGGCGCTGTTCCTGGAGAATGTCGCCCTCGTCGGAGGGTCGGAGGTCACGCAGACCGGTGACAATGGCACGCTGGCCGATGAGGAACTCAAGCGCGATTCAGTGACGCTGATCACGCTGCACGCCGCTAAAGGCTTGGAGTTTCCGGTCGTCTTCATCGTGGGCATGGAGGAGGGCATCCTGCCGCATATGCGCTCGCTGGATAGCCAGCATGCGCTCGAGGAGGAGCGGCGGCTGGCCTACGTCGGCATCACGCGGGCGATGCACCGGCTCTATCTGGTGCGCGCTTTCCGCCGTACCTTCTATGGCGGCAGCAACTTCCAGGAGAAGTCGCGCTTCCTGGACGAGATTCCCGCCCAACTGATCACGAACTCGGGGCGCACGCCCGAAAGCGCGCGCCGCGCGGCCGGCGCTGGCAGCGCGGCGCGCGGCGGCTGGGGCGACACCGGCGCCAGCGGCGGCTCCTGGAACGCACGTCAGGCCGGCGGTGCGACCGCGCATCCCGGTGGTGGCCGCTCGGCGAACCCGAATCTGACGGCCGCGCCCGGGCCAACCCGTGCGCCCACTCCAGCGGGTCCGGCTCGGCTGGCCGGTCCGCCACCTGGCCCGCTGCATGCGGGCGATGGGGACGCTTCGCCAGAGGCCGAGTCGGAGCCAGCGATCCCAACCACCCCGCCACAGCCCGGTGACCGCGTGCAGCACCGATTGTTCGGGGCGGGTCTGGTGCTCAAGGTCGAGCAAGCCAAAGACACCACGGTGGTCGAGGTGCTTTTCGACCGCGTGGGCAAGAAGACGCTGGACCTGGCCTTCGCGCCGCTGATACGGATCTAAGGAAACTTTCGAGTGATCGCCCCGCGTTGCATAGTGGCGACGCTCAGCTACGGGTATGCGCTCTGGGGAAGTCAGCGGTTTTCGTTGGAGTGGCGTATAACATCGCGCGTGTGCCGCGCCAACGCGCGAGGCGCCAGCAACCCTTGATGCGTGCTGGGCGGCGACAGCCAGCCAGGCTCATCGGGCACGCAATTCGTCGAGCATGCGCGCGACGCCGGATACGGCGGTGGCGAGATAGGTGTCACGGTCGTGCGCGATGAGTGTGGTGGCCCGCTCGATGAGAGCGGCAAGTGCCGGTTCATCAACATCGGTCACGCCGTGCTTGGCGCGCAGTTGGAGCGCATAGAGATGGGCCAGAGACGTGTTTGAGTCCGGTACCGACCACCACTGGCCAAAGGTGCGCATGGCGTTGGCGAGCTCGTTTGCAGGATACCCAAAGCACTCCGCCAGCGGCGTGGCGATGCGGTCGATCAGCGCGCGATCGCCGTTGGCGGCGACGAAGCGCTCGCCGAGACGCGGTTCTGCCAGCCGCAGCGGCACCTCAAATGCCATTTCAACGATGTTGTGCGCCTTCCACGGCCCATAACTGGGCGCGAGGTGACAGGCGGCAGCGGTGGCTACCGCCAGCGACCCGCCACGCTGGAAGGCGTAGCCTCTGGCCGAGAGTGGCTGATCGCCATACGCCTCATCGCTGTACCAATCGAAACCATGCGGCTCACTGCCATGGGTCAGCACGCCGGTGACGAACCCGGCGAACTCGTCAGCATGGTGCATGCCGTCCACCTGGCGCTGCCGGGCATATGTCAACAGTTGGGTGCCCCG
>DASYGC010000594.1:0-4006 GCA_036000225.1 Ktedonobacterales bacterium
CACGGGTAGACCGCTTGCTGCTCCGCCGCGAGGGCGGATGGGATGGGCAGCATGCCGTATTCCACCTTGAGCAGCAGAATACGCCAGACCACCAGCGCCACATGAATGGGGGAGATCTGACCGGCGGCCATCGCGGCGCGCAGACCATCCAGCGTCGCCTGGGCGCTGGTGGAGTCGTAGGCGCCGATGACGATATCGCAGCCGGCCTCGACGGCCAGTACCGACGCCCGCGCCAGGCTCCAGCGATTGGCGATGCCACCCATCCACAGCGAATCGGTGATGACGACGCCCTGGTAGCCCAATTGCTGACGCAGCATGGCATCAACCCAGGCGGGCGAGAGTTCGGCGGGGTAGGTGTCGTCTACGGCGGGCACCAGCACATCGGTCGCCATGACCATGCCCGGCGCCTGTGCAAGCAGCAGGCTATACGGGTACAACTCGGCCTGGCGTAACTGACTGAGCGAGCGGGTGACAACCGGCAGCGTCTGGTGTGGATCATCCGAGATACTGCCGATGCCTGGGAAGTGCTTGAGCACCGCGATTTCACCAGTCTGCTGCAAACCTTGCATATACGCGCCGGCGAAGCGCGCGACCGCCGCCGGATCGTCAGCAAAGCTGCGCCAGGGTCCCCAGTACCCACCCCCGTTGATGGGCATGTCGACGACTGGCGCGAAGTCCGTATTGATGCCCAATTGCCGCAGATCCTGGGCGGCCTGTTGCGCCGCGGCAAACGCCACGCGCGGGTCGCCCGAATCGCCCAGGGCGCGCGCGGAGGGAAACGGCCCATAATACTGGTCGATGCGGCTGACGCTGCCGCCTTCTTGATCGGTGGCGACGAAGAAGGGGATGGTGGCGTGCGCCTGCGCGGCGGCGAGGGTGGCGCGTGTTTGCTCGAAGTCGCCGAAGTTGTTGGCGAAGAGAATCACGCCGCCGATATGCTGTTGTTCCACCATATAGGCGAAGTCGGAAGTGAACGCGGGGCCGCCGGGTCCGCCTCCACACGAGCAGCCGACCAGCAGCATTTGTCCCAGCCGCTCGTCCAACGTCAGGTGCGCCAGATACCAATCGGCGGCGTGCGCCAGCAGCAACCGCTCGCGCTGGATGGCCGCCGCGGGCCACGGGCGCCCCACCGGCCGGGCCCCATGTGGTTGGGTGGGACCGCCGGGCGGCACGGAGATGGTACCCACGACGCGTGATCGTGCCGCGCTGGGTGAAGTTGCGCTGGGGTGCGCGCACGCGGCGACAAACAGCAGCGCAAGCGCGAGCAGGGCGACCGCGCTCTGGCGCCACCGACTCCCGCAAGGGCGCCGCGTTCCTGCCGTGTGGTTGTCAGACACCAAACTATTCCCTCTTGCTCTCCGCAACGACACGTGGCAACGTGGCCAATGGCTGGTCGGAACCGGGCGCACCCGTGCGCCGCTGTGGCGTGCCAGGGAATCCAGGGGTTGCAAGGCCGATCGAACTGGGTGCGGTATCAAGCATTCATGACTGGCTGCGCTGCCATGATCGAGGCGGGAATCGGCAACATGCCATATTGGATCTTGAGCATCAGGATGCGGCGCACCGATTCGGCGATGCGTTGGGGGCTGATCTGTCCCGACGCGATGGCGGCCTTGATCGCGTCGATCACGCCTTGCGAGGCGCCAGCGCTGTACGCGGCGATCATAATGTCACAGCCGGCCAGGATCGAAAGCACGGCCGCCCGGCCCAGATCCCAGGTATTGGCAATGCCCTTCATCCAGAGCGCGTCGGTGATGACCACCCCCTGATACCCCATTTGCTGGCGCAGGATGCCGTTGATCCAGAGGGGTGAGAGCTCGGCGGGCAGGTTGCCATCCACCGCGGTCATGACGATATCAGTAGCCATGATCATATCGGGATGCGTCGCGATCATCGCCTTGTAGGGATAGAGTTCGGTGGACCAGAGTTGATCGAGTGACCGGGTCACCACGGGCAGCGTCAGGTGTGGATCTTCGGTAATGCTGCCCAGGCCTGGAAAATGCTTGAGTCCCGTCACTTCGCCAACGCTGCGTTCGCCATTCATGGAGGCCGTGGCATACGTGGCGACCACTTTGGGATCTTCGGAGAAGGTGCGCGTCGCGCTCCAGGGCTCGCCACCATTCACCGACACATCCACCACCGGCGCGAAGTTCGTATTGATGTTCAGTTGCTGAAGGTCCTGGGCGGTCTGCCGGCCCCAATTGTAGGTCATTTGCAGACTGCCGGAGTCTCCGAGCGCACGCGGAGAGGGAAACGAGCCGAAAAATTGGCCGATGCGGGAGATGCCGCCGCCCTCCTGGTCGGTAGCGATGAACAGGGGAATGGGCGCATGAGCCTGGATGGTGGCGAAGAGTGTGCGCGCCTGATCGTAGGTGCCCACGAGGTTATCGCCAAAGACGATCATACCGCCAATGTGCTGCTGCTCGACCATCACGGCCATGTCAGGGGAGTAGACGGTACCGTCCATCTCATTGAGCAGCATCTGGCCAATCTGGTCGTCCAGCGAGAGGCGAGCGAGATAGTAGTCGGCGGCCCGCACGAGCAACAGATGCTGGCGCGTGGCGGCCATCTGCGCCTGGGCCAGTTGCGCGGCGCTGGCCAGCGCTGGCGAAATCGCCTGCGAGCCGCTCTGCAGCCGGTTGACCATCGCGATGCTCTGCTGGCCACAAGCGGCCTGCGTGAGCACTACCAACGCCAGCAGCCCAACGCTCAGGCGCTGCCACCCACGCACGCCGCGCAACCGGCGCGCCGCTCTCCCGGGCGCTTGTCGCCACGCCCATCCACCCACTCGCATGAGTCCTGTCCCCCATCAACCTGCCACACCGGACACATGGCTGGCAGTACCGCCAGAGCCGCGCACGGGAGCATGCGCGCATTCCGCTACGCTGTCCACTACACTATAACGAACGAGCATAGGATACGGGACAGAGATTACAGCAACATTGTGACATACGACCTGCGGCGAGGTCGCGTGTGGGCGGTTCATCCCAGAGCTTGAGGCTCAACCAGTTCCACCCATTACGCCAGATCGACGGATGAGCGCTGCCGTGCGTGGGTATGCGTGCCACTGCCATGGGCTCACATCCTCGCTCCGCGTGAAGTGTGACAGGGCAGTAAAGCGGGAACGCCCCTGTCTGGAAGTAACACTCACGAGGGGCGCGAAACGCAACACTGCGCCAGGACCTGACGGATGGTAGCGATCACCACCGCGGGTTGGTCGACATGGATCTTGTGCCCGGCGCTGGCGACCACCTGGAAGCGTCCCTGGGGTGCCTGTGCCGCCAGCTGAGCCTGCATCGCCCCCCAGAGATCTTCCGCCTGTAGCACCTCACGGCGCGACATGCGGTTGGTGAAGAGGTCGGGGATACCATGCGCCAGCACCACCACGGGGACATCGGGCAGTGTGTCATAGGCGCTGGCCGCCCGCGCGCTCTCGGGCAGGGCCGCCGTTTCGTCCCGCGCGGCGGCATAGGTACCGCGCAGCAGTTCGCGGACGGCACGCGGCTTGATGCCAGGCGGCATCCGCCGTATCCAGGCCGGCCCGGCGTCGAGTCCGCGGATGGCCAAC
Source organism: Ktedonobacterales bacterium (assembly GCA_036000225.1). Classification (GTDB taxonomy): domain Bacteria; phylum Chloroflexota; class Ktedonobacteria; order Ktedonobacterales; family JADMIN01; genus DASYGC01. The sequence goes on from DASYGC010000594.1 coordinate 3,569, forward strand.
CAGAGGCGGAAGAGTCCCAGCCCGGTCAGCACGGACAGGGTGCGGTAGTGCAGCTTGTTCCAGTTGACAAAGAAGCGAAAACTCGCGGGATCGCGGCTGGCAATGTGAGGAGGCAGCGGGTCGAGCAACACCATCCCCGCCACCTCGTCAGGATGCTGGCAGGCGAAGGTGACCATATTCAATCCGCCAAAGGAGTGGCCTACCAGCAGATAGGGCGGCGCGAGATCGGCGGCACGCAGGGCGGTGCGCAGGTTGCGCGCAATCTGTGCGCTGGTGCGTGGCTCGGGTCCTGGGTCGCTCCAGCCGTAGCCAGCGCGATCGCTGACGCAGACCCGCGCGAAGGTGGCGACCTCCGGCACGACCAGACTCCAGACCGTGGACAGATGCCCCAATCCGCTTTCAATGACGACGACTGGGGCGCCAGCGCGCGCCTCGCCA
>DASYGC010000595.1:0-7487 GCA_036000225.1 Ktedonobacterales bacterium
ACCCACATGGGGTGTCTGCTCAGTTGGAATACGAACGCCCGCACGTTCGATTGCCCGTGTCACGGCGGGCGGTTCCTAGAGACTGGCCAACCCGCGCCAACGTCCCCGGTGCCCTACAAGCCACTGCCCACCATTCAGACCCAGGTGCGCGACGGCCGGGTCCAGGTCTATGTTCCATCCAGTGGCTCGGCGACGCCGACCGACGTGACACCTGGCGGCGTGTATCAACCCTGAGCGCCGCTAGGGGTGGCAACGCACGGTAGCAGCGCTTGGCGGCGGGGCACCAGGATGGTCGATCAAATGCGGAAGCGCGAAGGCAGGATGCGCATTGATTCACGGTACTTTGCCACCGTGCGTCGTGCCACGGGTAACCCTCGCTCGCAGAGCAGGGCGGCCAGATCCTCATCACTGAACGGGCGGGCGGGGTTCTCGGTGGCAATCAATTCACGCAATGTATCTTTGGTGGCCAGCGAGCTATCGAAGAAATCATCGAACGGGATAGTGCGACCAGAGGGCAACAAGACATACTTGCCGGCGGTCGCGCGGCTGACGGTGGACTCGTGCAGTCCAACGTGTGTGGCCAGTTCGCCACGCGTCAGCGGTCGCAGACAGCGAACGCCGCGGTCGAGAAAATTTGGCTGCAGCTCGATCAGCGCCTCGCAGATGCGGCGGAGGGTCTCCCAGCGCTGGCAGACGCACTCGATGAAGAACTTGGCGCGCGCCGCATAGTGGCGCACATGCTGGCGCTCATTGTCGGGCAAGCCACGCAGCACCCCGTTGCTGGTCAGCGCATGGTAGGTTGGGTGCAGCGCGAATCGAAATCGTCGCTGTTCGATCACCTCGGATTCGAATCCCACCGTGGTGCGCCGAATAATGACATCGGGCTTGATCAGGACGGCCTGATCTCCCGCGCCAGGACCGGCCGAGCTATTGCCTGGCATGCCATCAAACGCGTGCGCCGGAAACGGGTTGAGATTTGCCTTGATAAAGCGCCAGGCGCGTTTGACCTGCGTGCTCGTCACATTCAGATCCCGGCCAATGTCCAGAAAGTGATGCTCGCCCAGCGCGCCGAGATAGCGCGCGACAAGCGACTCCGCCAGTGGGTTGGGTTTATCGCGCTCGCGAAACGCACGCAGTTGGATGAGTAAGCACTCTCGCAGATCGCGTGCGCCGATGCCGATCGGATCGAGTCCCTGTAGCGCGGTGAGCACACACTCGACACGCGTATCCGTCACGCCCAGTGCCACTGACGCTTCGGCGACGGTGACCGTCAAATAGCCGTGCGAGTCCAAATTACCCACCAGATATTCGGCGATTTCCTGGTCCTCCCAGGGTAGAATGCTGCCGAGTTGCACGAGCAGGTGCTCCTGCAAGGTGTCACCCGAGCGCACAAAGGTGAGCGGGTCGTACCCTTCATCTTCGCCAGCAGTGGCCAGACTGGCGGCATAGTCCTCGCGATAGTCGTCCCAGGATACGTCCTCCGCGGCTTGCGTCTCGTTGGCGCTGGAGTCCGCCTGAGCGCCGCACGCGGGGCAGGAAGTGCCCGTGAGCGGCGCGCCGCAACGCGTGCACTGCTCGAACTCCTCGACCTCGAACGCCGGATTCTCGCTCAACTCCTGCGCGATGCTCTGTTCGAGCTCCTCGGCCGAGTATTGCAGAATCTTGATCGATTGAATGAGCTTGGCAGAGATGTTGATAGTCTGCTGTGGCCCGGGAATCAACGACGGTTCGAGGTACATGGCCATCTCCGGCGGGGCAGGCGGCGCGATCGTGGTATGGCATCGACTAAGATGAGCTGCTGCTCGCTTTTGCCCCGCTAACTGTAGTATACCCACATTCCACGGCAGAGGAGTAGAGGGAAAGTGCGCGCGAATCCTTCAAGGCGGTGCGCGCGTAACCCTGACCTATGGGGCATGCCTTCCACTGGCGTCCTCCGCGGGCTGCTCCCATCCGGGGTCTTCGAGCGCTCGCTTTGCGGCGGCCTGTTCCGCCTGTCGCTTGGTACGTCCCTCGCCGCTCCCCGCTACCAGGTCACCCAGCACCACTTCCACGATGAAGCGCGGCTCGTGCGACTGTCCTTCGGTGGACACCGTGCGGTACAGCGGTGTCTTTCCCAACCGCGTTTGCGCCAGGTCTTGCAACCGCGTCTTGTCATCTTTGAGTTCGGTATCAGCCAGCACCCGTTCGAGTTCCATCGTCAGCAGTGGGTTGAGAAAGGCCTCGGCGGCCGCCAGACCTCCATCGCGATACAGCGCACCCACGATCGCTTCGAACGTTGACGCCCAGACCCGGTCGCCGAGTGCCTGTGCCGACGCGTGCCCGCGTCCCAGGCGCAGCATCTGGCCGAGCCGCAGTTCGCGCGCGATTCGCGCCAAGGTAGTTGTGCGGATCAGCTCCGCGCGCAATGTTGTCAACTTGCCTTCATTGGCCTGCGGTACACGCGTAAAGATCAGGTCGGCGGCGATGAAACCCAGCACTGCGTCGCCCAGAAACTCCAACCGTTCATTCTGTGCCATACCATGGGTTGGCGATTCGTACGCGTATGAGCGATGGGTCAGCGCCTCGAGCGACAGCCGCGGATCGCGAAAGTGATACCCCAGCGTCACTTCGAGTGCCGCGACCAGGGTGGCGTCCCCTTCGGTCAGCACCAGGTGGGCGCTCTCTGGCCTGGCGAGCGCGAGCGGATCTCGTGGCAGCGGTCCGGTGGTGCCCGGCGGCGCTGGCTGCGGCATGGGGGTTCCTCATTCCACGATCAGTACGGTCTCGCTAATTGCGTCCCCGATCTCGTGATACGCGATGCCCTCGGCGGCCAGCGCCGCCCGCGCGGCCTCGCGCGCCTCGGGCGCGATCGCCGCGAGCAACCCGCCAGATGTCTGAGGGTCAAACATGAGCAAGCGGTCGATAGGCTCAACCTCACCACCAAAGTTCACGTGCGCTTCCACATAGCGACGATTGCGCTCGGTTCCTCCAGGGGTAAACCCGGCCGCGGCGTAGTCGCGCGCACCAGGTAGCCAGGGCAGGGTATCGAGCGCGAATCGCATGCCGACCTGGCTCTGGGAGGCCATCTCCCAGGCATGGCCAAGCACGCCAAAACCCGTGACATCGGTACAGGCATGCAAACTGGTACCAAGCGTGCGCAGCGCCCGGCTGGCCCCCCGATTGAGGCGCACCATGCTGGCGACCGCGGCGGCAAGATCGGCCGGGGAGACCTGTTCATGCTTGTGAGCCGTGGTAATCACGCCGGTTCCCAATGGTTTGGTCAGCACCAAGCGATCCTGTGGACGCACACCACCTTTGGTGAAGATGTGATCGGGGTGAACCAGACCGATCGCCGCCAGACCATACTTCGGTTCCGCGTCGATGACGCTGTGTCCCCCCGCCACGATGGCGCCCGCCTCGCGCACTTTCTCAGCACCACCCCGCAGAATCTCCGTCAGCAGGGCGCCATCCAGGCCGTCCGGCCAGGCAACCAGATTCAGGCAGAACAGCGCCTCGCCGCCCATCGCATAGATGTCGCTCAGCGCGTTGGCGGCGGCTATCGCGCCAAAGGTGAAAGGATCATCAACCACGGGCGGAAAGAAATCGAGCGTTGCCACCACGGCTTGTGTCTCGTTCAAGCGATACACCGCGGCGTCATCCGCGGCACTCAGACCCACCAGCAAATCAGGTGGCGGAGTGCCCAGCGACTCAGCGAGGGGGCGCAACACGTGCGCCAGGGCCTCAGGGCCCATCTTGGCGGCTCAGCCAGCGCAACTGGCGAGGGTCGTCAGTCGCACCTGTCTGCCGGGTGCCATGAGAAGGCCTACTCTTTCATCGTGGCGGTCGCGGTTACGCTACAAGCCGCACTGGCCGCACTGGCCACATTGTACGCGTTTTCCGCGCGCTGTCGTTCCTGCACTCCCGCGCAGCCAGTCATACGCCTTTCGGGTGAAGACTGGCTCATCGTGGGTCCGGGCGTCCACCGGACGCCGCTACGAAGCGACATTAATCATCCGAAAGTGGTATCAGCCGGGAAGCGCATCTACGGCGTTGCGGGGTTGCGGGCTTGCGGCACGCGTACAGGACGCCCAGAACCGTCAGGCGAGCGTCTGACCGCTCGAAACGCAAGAGGGCGGAGCAACATTGCTCCGCCCTCGAAACGTGTCCTGCCATCCATCGAAGTTTAGGCTTCGGCGCTGACGGCATCCTTCTTACCCGCGCCCAGACGGGGCACGAGGCTATTCAGGGTCTCAACCGCACGTGGTGCTTGAGCCTGCGCCTGTCGCGCGACCTGTGCGCTGACCTTGCGGGCCTGCGCCGCCCAATCGCTCGCGACCTTGCTCTGCTGTGAGGCCCAATCGCTCGCGACTTTGGTGTTCTGAGCCGCCCAATCGCTGGCGACCTTGGTATTCTGCGCGGCCCAATCACTGGCGATCCTGGTGCTCTTCGTACCGAGATCGACTGACTGCTTTGCCAGTTTGAGCGCCGCGGCGCGGCTCTCTTCACGTGACAACACCACAATGGCTGCCACACCGGCCAGCCCCAGCGCCGCACCCGCAACCAGCGCGGCCACTTGCGCTCGCTTCATGGAATGTTACCCTTTCCTGATCGCGCGGGGGGTGATTATCGGATGGCACGCCACCACGGAATCAATTCCCCGCTGTCTGAACCAATTGCCATCGTCTTGGCTTCGCGCCATCTTCTCCGCGAAGATAGCCGGCGCCGCTCACTTGCGTGACGGCACACTCCCAACACACCATACGTATACCATGGCGCGACGGTTGCGCGCTTGGGCGTGGGAGCGGGAACTATGGCTCACTGTCCGGCGGGCGGGCCATCCTCGCGATTGGAGTCACCTATCGGCGCCACCGGCGATGTGTTGCGACGCCGCGCGGCGCCGCCTGGCCCAGTGGGCACGCCGTTCACCAGCCATGCGCCGCGCGGGCCTTGCGCGCTGACCGGATCGCGCTGCTCACTCCACGATAGCGCTGTTGACAGCTCCTGGGCGCTTCTGGGTCGCTGTCCTGGCTCGCGACTGAGGGTTACCAGAATCACATCTTCCAGCGATCGCGGCACATCGAGCCGATATGTCGAGAGCGGTGGGGGATCAGCCACCATGCGGCGTGAGGCGGCGGCAAGCGGTGAATCGGCCTCGAAAGGGAGGTGTCCTGTTATCAGCTCATAGAGCACGATGCCCAGCGAATAGAGATCACATGAGGGGCCACCGGGTTCACCCATCACCTGCTCGGGCGCGAGATAGTCCGGTGTGCCCAGCACCTGGCCGGCAATCGTTAGCGTCGTGAAATCACCGCCTACTTGCCGCGCGATGCCAAAATCGGTCAGTTTCGCGATCAGCTCGACTTCCGAATCCACCAGCATCACATTCTGCGGCTTCACATCTCGGTGGACCACATCCAGAGCATGCGCCGCCTCCAGGGCGCCACACAACTGGTAGCCCAGGTCATAGACCCATTTGAGCGGCATGGGGTAGATGCGCCGCACGACGTCCTTCAGGCTCGGTCCAAAGATGTATTCCATCGCCACGAATGGGACGGCCTGATCCAAGTCATTTGCCCAGGGCGACGGTGAGTTCGCGGCGGGCACCCGCGAATAGCCGAAGTCCATCACGCGCACGATGTGGCGATGTGAGAGTTGCGCCGCCAGATGCGCCTCGCGCCGGAAGCGCGCCGCCGCCTCCTGCAGCAGCGGCCCATTGGTGCGCAGCGCTTTGACCGCGACGATGCGCCCGTCGTGCTCATCCACACAGCGGTACACGATGGCCGTGCCACCATAGCCCACGCGCGCCACCACGCGATAGCGGTCGGCGATATAGATTGCCCCAGTTCCCTGCTCCATGGCATGCGGCGTACTCATGTCTTGCGTCTCCCGGCCAGGCTGGCCTCAGGCCCCTGGGAAGAAATAGGCCGTGGCCACGACCATGGCATAGAACGCGACCAGTTGCAGGCCCTCCAACCAGGTGGATTCCCCATCGAGGCCCACCAGCGCAAAGACAAAGGTCACCAACGACACGATGATCAGTTCGGTCTTGCCAAACACCAGTGTCAGCGGATTGCCGAGCGCCAGGCTGGCCAGCATCAGCACTGGCGCCACCAGCAAGGCCATCTGCACGCTCGATCCGGCGGCGATGGCCATGGTTTCTTCCATGTGATTGCCGAATGCCGCCGTAATGGCCCCCAGTTGCTCTACCACGTTGCAGATGAACGGCAACAGGATGAAGCCGACAAAGAAGGGCGTCAGCGAGGTGCGCACGATGACGGTATTCATCTGCGAGACCAGCACGATGCTGGCCGCCACGGTAAGCCCCGTCGCCACCAACAGGATGACGATATCGGTTGCGATGTGGCGGCCCTTGCCTTTGCGCAGCGCCCGACGCCGTTCGCGGTCCTTCTGCTCCTTGCTGTCTTCGTCCGACAGGTGTGGCTCACTGGCCTCATCGTTTGCTTCGCCAGCGTCGCCAGTCTCACTCGCCACTGCCAGTGCCTTGCGCGGTGGGTGGGGGCGCTCGCCAACGTGGAAGATCGTCGCGCCCAGATAGGCGGCGTAGCTGACCAGCAGCACGATCGAGACTACCACGCTGAGGTGAATCTTGTCGGCCGGATCGGTCAGCTTGAAATTCTCACCATTGCCGAGAAACACGGCCAGCGCGGGCAGCGCCAGCCCCGCGACGGCGAGCGCCAGCATCGAGGCGTAGCTGCCGGCGCGGTCCGGGCTGAATGACATGCGCCCGTTGCGGAACGCGCCCGCCAACACCGAGGAACCCAGTACGAGCAGCACGTTGCTTACGATTGAACCGATGATCAGCGCTTTGACAATATCCAGCGCGTTCACCACGGGAAACACGCCAATGATGAGCAGCAAACCGATGATGATTTCGGGCGCGTTACCAAACGTCGCGTCGAGCAGACCGCCTACCACGTCGCCCAGGTACTCACCCAGATCCTCGGTATAATGCCCGATAATTGCGGCCAGCGGCACCAGAGCGATGAGGGCCAGCACAAAGATGATGTAGGCGTGCCAGCCCAGGAACTGACCCAGCAGTGCCACAGGCAACGCGATGATCAGTGGGCTCAGCCATTTGACCATGCTGTTTATGTCCTCCTCAGCGCTCGTCGAAGCGGTTTGGCGCACCTGCTCCATAGGTTGGAGGTTGCTCGCCTTCCGCGCATCCGTTTCCACCATTCTACCCGGCCTTGGCAAGTGGGCGTACCTTGCTCGTACCGCGATATCCGATCGTCGACCCAATCAGCATAGACATAGCCATGCGAGCGCGTCGCGAGGTATGATGGATGTCATACGAGACAAAGCCAAGGTGGCGGGTAGGGTACTCCGCGGAGTATGATAGGGAGCGTATGGTCACATTCCGAGCCCTGCGGGGCTACATGCTGCGCTACTGGGGCACTCTGGTTGTCGGATTCGTCTTTATCGTCCTGGCGAACCTGGTAGTCCTGATTCCTCCCTTTCTCATCCAGCAGGTGATCGACGGTCTG
>DASYGC010000596.1:0-1596 GCA_036000225.1 Ktedonobacterales bacterium
GCCGCCCAACACGCACGCCGTCGTCGCCGCCCAGATGCTGGAGGCGGGCAAGCACGTGGTGGTCGAAAAGCCCTTCTGCCTGACCACGCGCGAAGCCGATCGCCTGATCGCGCTGGCCACCGAGCGCCAGTTGGCGCTGACAGTCTATCAAAATCGCCGCTGGGACCCCGATTTCCTGGCGATCCAGCAACTGGTGCGGGCGGGCACACTCGGTGACCTCTTCCATCTGGAGACCTTCATCGGCGGATTCGCGCATCCCTGCGGCTTCTGGCATTCGCACGAGCCGATCTCGGGTGGCGTGTTCTACGATTGGGGCTCGCACTACCTGGACTGGGTGCTGACGCTGCTGCCCGACGAGGTGACCAGCGTGCGCGCCAGCGCGCACAAGCGGGTCTGGCATGATGTGACCAATGCCGATCAGGCCAATCTTTCGATCCACTTCGCCGGCGGGCAGGAGGCGACCTTCATCCACTCGGATATCGCGGCGATCTTGAAGCCGAAATGGTATCTGCTGGGCACGCGCGGCGCGCTGGTGGGCAACTGGCGCCACGAGACGGTCACCGCGCGGGCGTGGTCGGGCGACCTGATCGAGGAGCATCTGGCCCCCGCCGAGGCGCTGCCAGTGCTCACCGTCGCGCTGCGCGCGGAGGACGGGCAGATTCACGAGCAGCGGCTGAGCCTGCCGCCCGCGCCGCCGTATCCGTTCCACCGCAACCTGGCCAACCATCTGCTGGCTGGCGAGCCGCTGGCCGTCAACCCCCTCTCATCGCGGCGCAACATCGCCGTGATGGAGGCCGCCGTCTCCTCCGCCGCGCACGGGGCCGCCGTGGCGCCGATCGCCAGTGAGCACGACTGAGCGGAATTTGGTGTGGTTGGACGAAAGGAACGTGGGCGTGGCGATGCGCGCGGTGGTCTTTGACATTGGTGGAATACTGGAAACGATTCCGGGCGGTGGCGATCCCACCGTGCGATTTCCCGAGATGATGGCGCGCTGGGAGACGCGCCTGGATATGCCGCCGGGGGAACTCGATCGGCAGATCGGTGAGCTGGACGATCGGCTCAAGCGCGCGGGTAAGGATGGCGATATCGGCACCTGCTCGGAAGCGGAATGGCGCGAGGAACTGCGTCTGGTCACCGACTGGGATCAGCCGCGGCTCGACGCCTTCATGCGCGACTTCTGGGATATCTACTGTGGCAATCCCAATCCGGAGCTTGCCACCTATCTGGGCAGCCTGCGTCCGCGTTACCAGACGGCGCTCCTCAGCAACAGCTTCGATGGCGCGCGCCGGGAGGAGGAGGCGCGCCTGCACCTCAGCCAGATCGCTGACCTCATCATCTACTCCCATGAGGTCGGGTTCGCCAAGCCCGATCCGCGCATCTATGCCCTGACCTGTGAGCGCCTGGGCTGCCGACCCGAGGAGATCGTGTTCCTCGACGACGTCGAGCGCAATGTCGCCGCCGCCACTGCGTATGGTATCCACGCCATCCTCTTCCGCGACAACGCGCAAGCTATCGCCGCGATTCAGACCCGTCTCCAGGCGCACTCCGACTGAACTGACCCCGCAAGCCAGGAGCGCCGGCACCACTGCTGGTCCA
>DASYGC010000597.1:0-3517 GCA_036000225.1 Ktedonobacterales bacterium
CCATCACGCTGCCCGATATGGGCCTGCCCACGATGACCAGCGTCGCGCGGCGCTATGGCGCGCGCTACCTGATCCTGGAGCCGCTGCACAGCACGCCGCAGGATGGGCTCTGGTCGGGCAAGACGCCGCCTCCTCTGCTCACGTTGCTCTGGAGCGGGCCGGGCATGCGTGTCTACCACTGGAATTGGTGAACGATTGAAGCGCGGAATGGCGCATAAGAAATCTCACATTGCCTTCCAACGGTGCTCCCATACAGGCCATCTATGCTGTGTGCGCGGGCATGCAGGCATGGCGCCTGGCCCGCGATCTACCAGCCAGAAGGAGAACAAACAATGGAAGAGTATGGTATGGTGCCGGCCTTGCCGCCGCCACAGCCTCCTGCCGCGCCACGGCGCCGGCGAAGGTGGCTATTGGTCGGTGGTCTGGCGCTGGCCTTCGCGCTCACGTTGGGCGTGGGCGCGCTGCTCGGGTCGGCGCTGCCGCACATCGCCCAGGCGGCCTACCTCGCGCCCGGTGGCAATGGCGCGCAGTCCGCCTTTGACGCCAGGCCGGGAGCGCAGGGGAGGCCGGGCGGACCCGGTGGACCAGGGCAATCGTGTGCCGCGCTGACCGTCTCCAGCGTCAGCGGGCAGACGATCAGCGCCAAAGCACCGGACGGAACTTCGGTGACGATCCACACAACGGCCAGCACCACGTACACGAAGGCCGGACAATCCGCCACCGCCAGCGCCATCACGGCGGGCAGCACGATTCACGTGCGCGGCACGCACAATAGCGACGGCAGCATCACGGCTACCGACATCGACATCGGCTAGCACCCACCAACGCAGTCTCTCCCAGGACGAAGCGAAATGACGAGCGTCGCGCAGGCCAGCGCGGCGCTCGCACTGTATTTCTCCGTGCTATCTGGGCTCCGTGTGCCGCTCTCGCCAGAGTCTCATTGTGCGCGAAACAGCTGGCGCACCTCCACGGGAAGGCGTAAAAACCAGCCGCATGGTAGAATGTCAGGGGGCGCTACTCTATGCCATGGCCACGAGAAGACGTGAATACGCATGAGCCGATGGTCGCTCGCGGGTGAGCGCTACGCCTGCGTAATGGCACCGTCGGCATCCGCGATCGCGTCGCCTACGCCAATGATTCCGCTCGCCATGACCTGCGCGTGCAGGCCGCCGCGGTGGAGCAGTGTGGGCAGCAGCGCCTTGATGCCGGTCACGTCCACGACATGCTGGCACGGCTCGCACAGTTGCACCCCGCGCAGCACCGCTGTCCCGATGCGGAACTCGCGACCCACCAGATGGTTCAGCGGCACGCCGCGGGTCACGATGTTGCGCCGCGTGATGCCCGGCGCCAGCTCGAGTTGGTGATCGCGGCGCAGGGCCTCGAGTGTCTCTTCTTCGATCAGCGAGACCTCGCGGATCGGCGCGGGACGGGCGGAATAGAACCCAGTGCCCGCGAAGTAGCGATCGCCCTCCAATCCCCGCCCGGCGACCGCGCGCACGCCTGCTACCGCGACCAGCGGCTGGCTGGCCGCCGCCGCGATGTGGATCGAGACCACTGTGCCCTGCCACATAGGTTGCGTGCCTCCTATGGTTTCTCTGCCATCCAGATCATCGGTGCCGGGTGCGCGCTGGCACGTGGTACGATATCCCCCGGCGCCTTCCCACTACTCACTCCTAACTCAAGAGTACATGCCTATGTCAACCAGCCCCGATTCCACGACGGACTCGTTTACCCCCGCCGCGCTGGATGACGCCATCCAGACCATCGCCGCCATCGCCACGCCGCCCGGCGCCGGGGGGGTGGGCATCGTGCGCATCAGCGGGCCGGCGGCCTTCGCCGTCGGGCTGGCGCTCTTCCGCCGCGCGCACGGCACGGTTGACGGCGAGGGAGCGCCTCCAACCCATCAACTGACCCATGGGCAGGTGGTGGACCCCGCGACCGGTGAGGTGGTGGATGAGGTGCTGGCGGCCTTCATGCGCGCGCCGCATACCTACACCCGCGAGGATATCGTCGAGCTGAATGCTCACGGTGGTCCGCTGGTGTTGCGGCGCATTTTGGCGCTGGCGCTGGCGCACGGCGCGCGCGCCGCGCAGGCGGGCGAGATGACGCTGCGCGCGTTCCTCAACGGCCGCCTCGATCTGGCGCAGGCCGAAGCGGTGATGGCGCTGATCAACGCCGAATCGGACGCCGCCCTGCGGCTGGCGCAGCGCCAGCTCAGCGGCGAGCTCTCGGCGCGCGTGGGCGCGGTACGCACCACCGCGCTGGCGGCGATGGTGCGCATCGAGGCCAGCAACGATTTCCCCGAGGAGGAGGTGCCCCAGCCCGACCGCGCGGAGCTGAGCGCGCTGGTGGAAAAGGCCCGCGCCGGGGTGGAGGAGCTGCTGGCGGGCGCTGACCGTGGGCGCCTGCTGCGCGAGGGGGTGCGCGTGGCGATTGTGGGCCGGCCCAATGTCGGCAAGTCCAGCTTGCTCAATGCGCTGTTGCGCGCCGAGCGCGCCATCGTCACGCCGTTCGCCGGCACCACCCGCGACACCGTCGAGGCGCTGGCGACGATCCAGGGGGTGGCGCTGCACCTGGTGGACACGGCGGGGCTGACGGCCAGCGACGACCCCGTCGAGCGCATCGGCGTCGAGCGCGCGCGCGCGGCTGCGGGCAGCGCCGACCTGGCGCTCTTCGTCCTCGATGCCAGCCAGCCGCTGACGCCAGCCGATCGCGCGGCGGCGGACGATCTGCGCGCGTTGGGCTTTGGCCAGGGCACGGCGCTCGATGCGCCGGAGCGGGATGGCACGACGCCACGGGAGCGTGCGGATGCCGCCTACGCTGGCGACGCGGAGCGCGCGCTGCTACTGGTGCTGAACAAGGCCGATTTGCCCGCCGCCTTTGCCGGGGCGGCCGCGCACGCGCTGTGGCCCAGTGCGCCCATCATCCACAGCTCGACAGTCGCGGCGGGTGGTATCGCGTCGCTGGAGCAGGCCATCGCCGGGCTGGTGCTGGGCGGGCAGACGTCCAGCGCCGATCCACTGGTCGCCAGCGTGCGCCACCGCGATGCGCTGCGCCGCGCCGCCGCGAGCCTGACCACCGCCGCCGGGGCGCTGGCCGGGGTCATCCCGCTGGACTTTGTCGCGCTCGATCTGCGCGAGGCGCTCGACGCGCTGGGCGAGATCACCGGCGAGACGGCGACCGCCGACCTGCTCGATCGCATCTTCGCGGAGTTCTGCATTGGGAAATGATCACGTGTGCTCGCGCGCCTTGCGCCGCAGTTCGTAGAGGCGCGTCAGCGCCTCCAGCGGCGTCAGTTCGTCCACCGCCAGCGTCTTCAGCTCTTCGACCAGCGGATCAGGCTCGGCGGTGAAGAGCGTGAGCTGCAACGCCTGGGGCATCACCGGCTCGCGCAGGTCGCGCATGGCACGGCGCCGGCTGCGCGCGTCGTCGGTGCGCTCCAACTCTTCGAGCACCTCCTCGGCGCGGCGCACCACCTGCCGGGGGATGCCCGCCAGCTGCGCCACGTGGATGCCAT
>DASYGC010000598.1:0-1638 GCA_036000225.1 Ktedonobacterales bacterium
TTTGGCCCCACGCCGCACCTGAATGGCAAGCACGCGGTCTTCGGCAGAGTGAACTCCGGCATCGACGTCGTCAACTCGCTGCGCGAGCGCGATCCCGGTCGCGACCGTCAGCCCGGCGACACCATCGAGAGCATCACGATCACCGAGCGCTGAGCGCCGCGGAGCACGCCCGCGAAGCACGCCCGCGCGGCCAAACCATACACGGTCATGCGGCAGCCTGGACCACCATGACTGGGCGGGACAGGGCGGTTGTGGCGGTCTCGCGTCATGCTCGCGCGCCGAATCCTGAACGTTGGTCCGAAACTTGCGCGACCTCGGACGTGATCGCTGATACCGTTCGTACATCTTCGATCAGGGAGCGGGAGAGTGAGGCTGCCATGCACCAGCGGGAAATCACCTACTCCCTGGCGCACCTGCGCCGCATGACCGACGGCACCGGCATGCTGCAGCATGCGATCTTCTCGGTGCCAAACTACACCGAAGGGTATGATACCGACGACAATGCACGGGCATTGATCGCGGCGATCTATCTCGAATCGTCGCCTGCTCCGGGTTCATCCGCCACCTCCGATACATCCTCCACCTCCGACACAACCGATATGCCCGATCTGGCGGCGCGCTACCTGGCGTTCCTCTGGTATGCCTTCAACCAGAGCACCGGGCGCTTCCGCAACTTTATGAGCTACGACCGGCGCTGGCTGGATGAAGCGGGCTCGGACGACAGCCATGCGCGCGCGCTCTGGGCCGTAGGCACCGTGCTCGGCCGCTCGGAACGGCCTGGCCCGCGTGGCGTGGCCGCCAAGCTCTTCGAGGGCGGTCTGGCCGCGGCGCGCGGCTTCGATCACCCGCGCTCCTGGGCGTTTACCCTGCTGGGTCTCGATCAGTACTTGCGCCGTTGCCCCGACCACCAGCCGGCACAGCATCTGCGCGCGGATCTGGCCGCGCGCCTGCTGCGTGGGTTGGAGGCGACGCGCGATGCCAACTGGCTCTGGTTCGAAGACATCCTGACCTATGACAACGCCACGCTGGCGCGTGCGCTCTTGCTCGCCGGGCATGCCATGCGGCGACCTGAGATGGTGGAGGCCGCGCTCTCGGCGCTGGACTGGCTGGTGCGGGTGCAGCGTCCCGACGATGGGTATTTTGTCCCAATTGGCTCCAACGGCTTCTACCCGCGCCACGGCGCGCGCGCGCGCTTCGATCAGCAACCGATAGAAGCCTATGCGACGGTCGCGGCGTGTCTGGAGGCCTACCGCATCACCGGGCAGCAACGCTGGCAGGCTGAGGCCAGCAGCGCGTTCGCGTGGTTTCTCGGCGCCAACGATCGCCAGTCGCCCATGTATGACCCCCAGTCCGGGGGCTGTTATGATGGATTAGAGGCCGATCGCATTAACCAGAATCAGGGGGCTGAATCGACACTCGCCTACCTGCTCAGTGGGCTCGACTGGCAATTGACAGCGCGCGAGGTCTCTGCTACATAGCATTGTGGTATACGCGATCCCCCTCACTGAGCAGCAGGTTGGCAGAGCCGCATTCTGGCCCATCGTAGCGGTGGCGCGTATGTTCGGGCAAAGGTACCCTATCAGTGGCAAAGAGGTGTTGTCTTGACGGCTGGCAATTCGCGCTACGAAGAACTCTTTC
>DASYGC010000599.1:0-8060 GCA_036000225.1 Ktedonobacterales bacterium
GGGTGCGTTCGCTGACACTGCAGGCGCCAGGCTCACCTTACGGCTACGGTGGCACGCAAGGCGCCGCTGGCAAGGCGAATTACGATGACTGCGCCGGCAGTGGCGGCGGACTGATCAGTCCCGAAGTCATCGCGCGCTATCTGGCCAAAGACGAGAGTGCCGATTCACCGTACGCGCCGCGCTCGGGTCTGCGCCAACTCTACGTCAAGCCGGGGTTCACCTACCCGCCGGAGTGGGAAGACGCACTGGTCGAGCAGATGCTCATGATGGTCATCGGCGACCAGTACTACCCCGGCGACGGGGTGGACTCGCCGAACTGGCCGTTCAAGGGACCAGGCGTTTACGGCGCGAACAATGCGCTCGCGCCGAAATACTGCGATCTGAGCGGCCTGGGCGATCTACGCGACGGGCCCCCGATCCTGTGGGTGCGCGGCGCCGACGACAAGGTGGTGGCCGATGCGGCCCTGGGCGACACGGCCACGCTGGGGCAACTGGGCGTCATCCCCGGCTGGCCCGGCGCGGAGGTCTGCCCGCCGCAGCCGATGCTGGCGCAACTGCGCGCGACGCTGGACCGCTACGCGGCGGGCGGTGGCAGCTATCGCGAGGAGGTGCTGCCCGACTGCGGCCACTCGCCGTGCATCGAGCACCCCGAGGCATTTCGCGATCGGTTCACCGCGTTCATGCGCGCGAGTGGGGGCAGCGGCAGCCAGCCCGCACGGGAGGCGGCGCCTGGCATTGGGAGCGAGCCAACGGCAACTGAGACAGCGCCTGGCGCCGCGAGCGATCCCGTGGCAACCCAGCCGGCGCCCGCCGAGCCGGCCACAACCCGCGGCCCGGCAGGCGGCGCCCCTGTCTCGGAGCCAGCGCCACCACATCTACCCGCGAATCCGGCGCCATCTCCAGTGGCATCCGACATGCCAGCGCCCGCCAGCCCGCCAGCCCCGCCACGGCGGCGCGGCTTCTTCGCCGCGCTGTTCGGGCGGCAGGAGTGAGTCGTGGGTTATTCGCATCGAACTCCGCAGTAGCTGCGGCTCGATCTGACACCGGGACATGCTATCAACCGTGGCGCGGCATAGCCGCGCATGTCACACCGTGATCTGCCGCATCACGCGCGTCACCAGGTTGGCGTTGTTGGTGACGTAGAAGTGCAGGCAGGGAACGCCAGCGTTCAATAGTTCCTTGCACTGCCGCACCGCCCACGCCACGCCGATCTCGGCCATCTGTTCGGGCCGGGTCGCCTCTTCCATCTCCGCTTCGAAGGCTTCGGGGATGTTCACGAAGAAGGTGCGTGGCACCGTGCGCAATTGCTTGGCCGAGGAGAGCACCTTCAGCCCGGGAATAATGGGCACGGTGATCCCGATTTCGCGACACTGCTGGACGAAGTCGAAGTAGGCCTGGTTGTCGAAGAACATCTGCGTGACGATGTAGTGCGCGCCCGCGTCAACCTTGCGTTTCAGGTAGGCCAGGTCGCGCGCCAGGTTGGGCGCCGTGAAGTGCTTCTCGGGATAGCCGGCCACGCCGATGCAAAAGTTGGTGGGCATGGCGTCACTCAAGGTTTCGAGATAACTCCCCTGATTCATAGCGACGATCTGCGCCACCAGGTCCGAGGCAAAGGCGTTGCGCGTGCGGTCGCCGCGCTCGGCCGGCCGGTAGCCATGGTCGTCGCCCTGCAAGGCCATCACGTTCTGGATGCCGAGATACTGCAACTCGATCAGCGCATCCTCGGTCTCCTCGCGGGTGAAGCCCTGGCAGAGCAGGTGCGGCACCGCCTCGATGCCGAAGCGGCTCTGGATCGCCGCGCACAGGCCCAGTGTGCCGGGCCGCTTGCGTTTGACATGGCGGCGCAAGGTGCCGTTGGGCAGTTCCTCGTACGAGACTTCCGCTGAGTGGCCGGTTACGTCGATAAACGGGGGCGAGAACTGGATGAGTTGCTCGACGACCTCCATGATCTGGGGGACCGACCCGCCACGCAACGGGGGGATGATCTCAAATGAGATGAGCGGGCTGGTCGCCCGGCTCAGCACTTCGGTCACATGCATGATAGAGTCCTCCAAACGGGTCGTGCCGGATTGTGCATCTGGAGGAGCGGCACTGCTCGCAGCATCTCCGGGCCGAGCGTTGTATGGTGTTGCGCGGCGCATGGTGCGCCACGAATCGCTGAGCGGCGAATCATCTCAGCTATCAGCAGTATATCGCGCGCGTCAAAGTGGGTGCCTCGCGCGGACCAGGCGCCATATAGCCGCGCTTGACACTCCATGCGCTTCTGTGGAATGGTGGACACACTGACGATCGCCGTCGCACCCTCTAAAAGGAGCGCCCCAGATGGCTCGTGCCGTAGATACGACCGCCGATACGACCGCCGCCCCACAGGCGGCGCCCACCACATCATCCTGGCGTGCCCCCGTGGGTACCGTGCATGTCGTGGATCCCTCGCCCTTGAACTGGCTCTTCATCACCTGGAACACGATGGAAGAGCCGATACGGGTGGACCAGGAGGGCCATGTCGTCAATGCCCTGGCCACCGACGCGCAATGGCCGGATGAACATACCCTGGAGCTCAAACTGCGCATAGGGGTGCGCTTCCAGGATGGCGAGCCCTTCACGGCCCACAATGTGAAGGAAAACTTCGATCAGATGCAACGCTGGGTCGCGCCGCATCCCCCCGGCACCTGGCTCAACTTCCCGCGCGAATCGGTCTGCGAGGTGGTTGACGACCACACCGTGCGCTTCCACCTGCCTGGTCCCGATGGATTGGCGCTGGGCAAGATGCGCGGCTTCCATATCGCCAGTTCGG
Organism: Ktedonobacterales bacterium; assembly: GCA_036000225.1. Lineage (GTDB taxonomy): Bacteria > Chloroflexota > Ktedonobacteria > Ktedonobacterales > JADMIN01 > DASYGC01. Next base: position 2,795 of record DASYGC010000599.1, read on the forward strand.
CATTCTGGCGCGAGCAGGGCTTTGGCTACGCCAAACTCGGCTCGGGCGAAGGCCACTGGTGAGTGATTGATACCGCGGGCCCGTGGGGCACCGGACCGTTCACCCTGGCAGAAGGCTATTCTTCGATCAACACCCGCTGCGCCATCATGCGCGCCAATCCGTTCTCCTGCTCGTGGCTGATCGAGAGTGAGGACCGCTCCGACCGGCTGGTGCTGGAGGCCAACCGCAACCACTGGAATCTTGAACGCGGCCCGCGCCTGGAGCGTGTGGTATTCCGCAACGCGCTTGCCCACGCCGAGGCGCTGGAACTGTGCCTGACGACCGAGGGCGAGGTGGATATCGTCACCGAAGTATCGCCGGCCGATGCCCAGCGCGTGCTGGATTCCGCGCACGCCAACCTGGTGCGCGTGGATGCCAATCGCGTGCTGGTGGGCATCATCAATCGCGGCGCGCTGGATGCGCCACTGGCTGACCGGCGCGCGCGCCAGGCGCTGAACTTCGCCATCAACCGCCAGCAGGTGATCGAGCAGGGGCTGGGCGGCTACGCCAATCCGCTGTGCGCGCTGACGCCGGCGTGGTGTGGCGGCTTCCCCGCTGGGGCGCAACCCTATGCCCATGATCCCGAGCGCGCCAGGCAGCTGATGCGCGAAGCCGGCTGGCCCGAGGGCCGCGCGCTGCGGCTGGCCGCGCCCGAGGCGTTCGTGGGCCTGGCGCGGATGATCGGCGCGGGAATCACCGCGGCGCTGGACATCGTGGTGGAGATCATCGCCATACCGCCGAGCCAGCAGCTGGCCGGCCAGCGCGTGCTGATCGAGAAGAAGCTGGCGCTACCATGGGATGTGTTGCTCTTTGGCTGGTTCGATCTCAGTTCCGAAGCGCCGCCGGCCGCGGTCCATCGCGAGTTCTGCGGCAGCGATGGCGCGTTCCGCGCGGGACCGGTGCTGCCCGAGTTCGACACGCTCTACGCCGAGATGGCGGCGCAACTGGACGGCGCGCATCTGGTGGCAGTGGCCGAGCACATTGACACCTACGTCTACGATGAGGCGCTGGCGCTTTTCCTGTGCGCGCCGCAGGCGCTGTACGCGGTCAATAAGCACGTGCGCTTCGGCGCCTACCGCACGACCTTCGAGCTGGCCGAGACTGAGGTGGACGAGCAGCACTGGTCGCGGCGCCAGGCGCGCGCCGAGGCCAGCGCGACACCGGCGCAGGGCACGGACATACCAGGCGTGGGGGACGAAGGCAAGGACCAGGACAAGGCGAATTTTTCGGGCGCGTCGGCAGGCAACGCCTGCTGACCGAACGTGCTGTGAAAGGTGAGGGGGCGTGGGCTTCATCGGGGTGGGGGAATGGTTGGGCCGGCGGGCGGAGCTGACGCCAGACAGGGTCGGGCTGGTGGATGAGGCGACGGGTGCCCGCCTCACGTACCGCGCGCTGGATCTACGCGCCCGCGCGCTGGCAGCGCTGCTGGCCGGCCAGTATGGCATCGCGCCAGGAGACAGGGTGGCAATCCTGGCGGCCAACGCTCCCGAATATCTGGATGCCTTCTTCGCGGTGGCGCTGCTCGGTGCGATCCTGGTGCCACTGAACTGGCGCTTGACGGTCACTGAGCTGGCGACGATTCTGAACGACTGCGCACCACGTCTGCTGTTGTACGACGCGGGACAGGCCGAGCGCGCGGCACAGGCCGCGGCGCGGGTAGGCGGTGCACCGGCGGGCGTCACCGCGGCCAATGGCGCGGGCGCGCCCGCGCCGCTCGCCGCGCGTGGTGGCTGGCGCCTTTGGGGGCGATCCAGGCGCATCGCCAGCGGTGCGACCAGCGCAAGCGCGCTTGCCAGGGCCACAGTCAACGGCGCGCGGCGCGTGTCGCACGACGTGCCCGCGCTGGATGCCACGCCGCTGCCGCCGCGACTGGTGGCGCTTGACGCCTTTCCCGGCCCGGATGCGGAGCTGGCCGCGCGGGCGGTGGCTTTCACCACCAGCGATGGCGAGGAACCGGCGCTGATCCTCTACACCTCGGGGACGACGGGTACTCCCAAGGGCGCGCTGCTCTCGCACCGCATGCTCACCTGGAACGCGATCAATACACAGGTCAGCTGGGGATTATGCGAGAGCGACAGCACGCCGACCTTCGCGCCATTCTTCCACGCGGGCGGGCTCAATGTCCTCACCACGCCGCTCTACCACTGCGGCGGCACGGTCGTGCTGGTGCGCTCGTCCGAGCCGGCGGCGGTGCTGCGGACGATTGCCGCCGAGCGCTGCACCATCGTCTTCGCCGTGCCGACGGTCTTTCAGGCGCTGCTGGACCATCCCGATTTCGCGGCGACCGACCTCAGCTCGGTGCGGTTCTGTGTGGCGGGCGGTTCAGCCTGTCCGGTACCAGTCATCGAAGGCTACGCGCGGCGGGGGCTGGTCTTCCGCCAGGGCTACGGGCTGACCGAGGTAGGCGTCAACTGCTTCAGCCTGGCGCCCGAAGACGCGTTACGCAAGGCCGGCTCGGTGGGCCGGCCTGTCTTCCACTCACGCGCGCGCGTGGTGGATGAACAGGATCGCGCGGTGGAGGTGGATACCGTGGGCGAACTGGCGCTGGCGGGTCCGCATGTCTGCTCGGGCTACTGGCGCCAGCCGGCGGCGACGGCCGAGGCGTGGCACGATGGCTGGTGGCACACCGGCGATCTGGTACGCCGCGACGCCGACGGTTACTACTTCATCGTGGGACGCAAGAAGGACCTCTACATCTCGGGCGGCGAGAACATCTATCCCGCGGAGATCGAGGCCCTGCTGGCCACTCATCCCGCCATCGCGGAGGCCGCGGTGATCGCTGAGCCCGACACGAAGTGGGGCGAGGTCGGTGTCGCGGTGGTCGTGCCACGCACGCCCGGTGGCCTGACCGCCGCGGACGTGCTGGCCTATTGCGATGGCAAGCTGGCGCGCTATAAGTTGCCGCGCCGCGTGGTCTTCGTCGCCGCGCTGCCACGCAATGCGATGGGCAAGGTGGTCAAGGCGGAGCTGCGAGCACTCACTGACCGCATACGATCGTAATGGCGCTCATGTCGTCCGACTTGGCGCGCAGGGATATCCCGCGTTCCTCCCGCGAACGGCGCAGCGCGTAGCCCACCAACTCGCGCGCCGCCGAGGCGGGACTGGCCAGGCGCAGCACGCGCTCCAGCTCGCGATCGGTCAGATTGTCGTGAATGCCATCCGAGCACAGCAGAATGCGGTCGCCCGGCCCACAGGTCCGCTGCCCAGCATGGACCGATGGCGTCTTGCGCTCGCCCAGCGCCTGCGTGATGCCATTGCGCAACTTGAAGTAGCTGTGTTCGAGGTCGGAGAGCTGCTCGGCGGCGCACGCCTGATCGATACGCAGCGCATCCGGTTCGCTCAACATGCCCTCGTGCACCAATCCCGTCAGCACGCCGTCGTCGCTGGTGAGCCGGCGCAGCGGTTGTCCGGCGGCCAGCAGGTAGATACGGCTATCGCCCACCCAGGCATAGCCCAGGCGGTACCTGGTATCATCGGCGGCCGCGGTCAGCGCGATCACCGCGGCCGTCGTGGCGCCACCACGTGCGCCGGCCGGGGGACGTTCGGCGTGAGATGTCAGGTGTGGCTCCGCCGCGCGAATCTGCTGGTGCGCCCGCAGCAACAGCGTGCTCAGCGTCGCGGGCAGATCGAGAGCCGCGGTAGAGGGTACACGCGCCGCCTCAGGCGCCGCCTCAGGCGCCGCCGGCTGCCGCTCGCGGATGCGCTGCCAGCCAAGGCGCACCGCCTGCGCGGCCAGGTGCGCGGCAACCTCACCCGCCGCGCTGCCACCCACCCCATCGAAGACCGCCGCCAGTCCTGCCTCCCGTGCGATGAGCAGGCGGTCCTCGTTGTGGCGGGGGTGGTTATCGCCGGCGATGCTACTCCGCGCATAGATCAGGCGGGGCAGGCGGCAGGTGGCCAGCGCCCCATTCGACACGGCCGCGTCGCGTGCTGTTGATAGAGCGGATCGCAAGGTGTCACTCCTGCCCATTGCCGTCAATCTCACTTCATAGGGTGATGTAGCCAATGCGGCCGGTGCCCAGTTCGGTGAACCAGAGGGTGCGGCCCGGCCCTGGCGCGATGCCATTAGGTTGGCTGCCCGACGTGGGCACCAGGATCGTGCTCATGGCGCCGCTGGGCGTAATGCGTCCGATGGCGCCTTCCTGCTGGGTGAACCACACGGCGCCATCGGGACCGCTGGTGAGGTCGTTCAAGTCATTATACGCACTGGGGTTGGCGAACTCGTGGATCGCGCCGGTTGGTGTGATGAAGCCAATCACGTTGTTGGCGTAGTCGGCGAACCAGACGTCGCCATCCGGCCCGGCGGCGAGCGCATCAATATTGCTTCCACTGTTGGGCAGCGCGAACTCGGTGACGACGCCGCTGGGCGTGATGCGCCCAATTCGGTTGTTGTCCTGGCTGGTGTCCTCACCGTCATAGCTGAACCAGAGATTGCCATCGGCGCCCGCGGCGATGGCAAAGGGAAGCGAGGTGCCGCCGGGCAGCGCGAACTCGGTGATGCGGCCGCTGGGCGTGATGCGGTCAATTACGCCGGGGTACGCCGTCACCCACACGTTGCCGTCGGGACCCGCGGCAATACCCGCGCCCGAGCTGTTGGCATTGGCGTTGGGCAGCGTGAATTCGGTGATGGTGCCGCTCGGCGTCACGCGGCCAACCTGGTTGCGGTAATCTTCGGTAAACCAGAGGTTCCCATCGGGTCCCGCGGCGATCATGTAGGGCCCGGCGTTCGCGGTGGTCAGCGCGTATTCGGTGACGCCGCCGCTGGGGGTGATGCGCCCAATTCGGTTGCCGTCGAACTCGGTGAACCAGAGATTGCCATCGGCGCCGCGGACAATATCGAAGGGCCTGGCGCCGGCATTGGGCAGCGCGAACTCGTGGATGACGCCCAGTGCGCCCCGCGCGGCGCCGGGTGGTACGCGAGTGGCGCGCGTGCCGGGCAGGGCGTGACGCGCAAGCAACACGCCGCCCGTGAGCAGCGCGACGACCAGCAGCGCCGCTCCGAGTGTGAGTAGCATGCGCCGCGAGGACAGGATGCGTACAGGAGCGTTCAACGAAGACCCCTAATCGGACATCCCGCGGAGAGCGAAGTAGGTGGTTGTTGACAGTCGCGGGCTGAAGACACCGCTGCTAATCCCGGTGTGGCGAGGGTATCGATTTGCGAGAGTCTTCGCACGGCTTGATTCACCGCTGTTCCTCCGAAGATTACATGAGTGGTGGTGCGCCTGCG
>DASYGC010000600.1:0-2876 GCA_036000225.1 Ktedonobacterales bacterium
AGCGCTTCGGCGAACTGCGCGACCTGCTGGCGGAGGGCTGGGAGATCGTGCAGCCAATCTTCGCGCGCCCCCTCTGGTCCGCGACGGACAACTCGACGACGGCCTTCAACTTCGTGCTGCGCCGCGAGAACGCGACGCGCCTGCTCACCGTTCCCGAGGGGCGCACGGTCCATCGCTTCATCCGCGAGCGCAACCTGTTGGTGGACTACCGCAGCTAGAGACGACGAGGGCGGGTAACACACAGTCACGCGGAGTCACACAGAGTCACACAGAGGGGGCGACGGCGACGAGGGGTCGGCGGGTCAGGGCCGCCGGCGAATAAATTCGCGCCTGGATGGCCTGCGGCCGCGAAGTCCGCCTGCGCGGACTCGACGCAGACCGGAATTCACATCACGTAAGGTCAGGTTCAAGGGCGGCGACGAGCGTGCCGAGCCGGTGATGAGCCTTTTGACCACGAACGTAGGCGCACAGTGCTGGTAGCCCGTCGGCGTTCGCGGAGAATGCGCCATATCCGCCCTGCCATTTGAAAAACTCGTCCGGCGCAATGTCGTGCGTCGCCAGGTGCGATGAAGCGCCTTTAATGCGCTTGACCAGATCCGCGATGGCGAGCGTCGCGGGAAATCGGACCACCAGATGTACGTGATCCTCGACACCACCCAACGCCAACACCTCTACTCCCATCTCCCGGCACGTGTCCTCGATACACCGATACACGCGCCGCTCCAGTTCGCCCATCAACAATGGCAATCGGTCCCACGTCCCCCACACCAAATGCACAAACAAGGCGACCTGCGTATCCCGCATTGTCGAGCCCTCCCGTCTCCTCTGAACCTAGTCCGCGCAGGCGGACTTCGCGGCCGCAGGCCATCCAGGCGCGAATTTATTCGCCGGCGGCCCTGACCCGCCGACCCGCTGATTGCCGGCGGCCGCCTGACTGCCTGGCTGAGCGCCGCCGTGGACTACCGCAACTAGAGGTCATCCAGCCGCAGCGCGCGATCGAGGTGTGAGCGCCGGGCAGCGGTCCATCCCCACGCCAGCGAGAGCGCCAGCGCCAGGAGCAGCGCGGCATAGAATATCGCCATGCCCGCGACATTCAGCGCGACAACTGGCGGCGGCACATTCACCGCGCTCGGATCGGCCAGCGTGCTCCCGTACTCCATATAGGGCAGGCTCGCCGTCGAAAGCGCCAGCCCCAGCAGCGTCCCTCCGGCGAGGCCGAACGCATACACCGCCGCCTGTTCTCCCAGCAGCACATTGGCCAGTTCACCTCTGCCCGCGCCCAGCGTACGCAGCACCGAGAACTGTACCAGCCGCCGCCGCGCCACGGACTGCGCCTGCGTCAGGCTCCCCAGAATCGCCAGCAGCGCCGCCGTCACCGCGCCCGCGTAGAGCACGCCGCTCATCCCCGAGGAGAGCGCGTCCGCGCGGAAGCTCGTCTCCAGAGCGCTCCGGTCCACGATGGACTGGATGAACAGATCGGGGTTGGCCAGCTCCGCGGTCCGCGCGTTCGCGGCGATGGGATCGGCGCTCGTGCGCATCCAAAACTCATCCGCGCCGTTGATAGGCGGGCTGCCCGGTGAATAGGTGTTCGCGGCGGCAATCAGGTCCGCCGCGTCCGCGATCAGGTAGCCGGAATGGCCAGGATCGTAGAGCGTGGGAAACTGATTGACGACGGCCCCTACGACAAAGTATTCGGCCTGGTCCGCGTCCGCGCTCAATGACGGCAGCAGCGCGAAACCATCGCCGGGGGAGAGACTCAAGGTACCTGCGAAGCTCGCGCTCACCAGCGCCCAGATCGGATGGGCGCGCGCTCCCGCCGCGCTGCCCACGACATGCGCCCTCATCTCGTCCAGCAGCCGCGCCAGGGGTTGGCCGGCGTAGTCCGCGCGCCAGTACGCCGCCTTCCCGAAGGTGGCTGGGTCAATGCCAAGCTCGGGGATCTGCAAGTTTCCCTGCTCCGTGGTCGTGTTCACCGTCGTGCGGAACACATCTGTCATCGCCGTGACGCCGCTCAGACGCTGAAAGTCTGGGGGCAGGGCGAGCAGATTGTTGGTGCCTTCGAGCTGGCTCAGCACGTTGACCCGCAGATCCGCGCCGGTCTGGTAGGCGGCGCGGTCGAAGGCGTTGCGACTGAGCGACGTATGGTAGGTGAGCGCGAAGAGGCCGATGCCTACCGCCAGCGTCAGCAGCAGCGTCAGCCTCACGAACGGCCCGCTCACCCGCTCGACCTGCGCGAAGGAGAGCATGCTCGTGATGCCGCGCGTGCGCCCCGCCAGCCGCAGACACCCCCGAATCGCCAGCGGGAAGAGCCGCAGCAGCAGCAGCGCGCCCGCCACCAGCAGCAGCGCCGGTGTCACCAACAGCAGCGGACTGGGCCGTCCGCCGGATTGCAGCAGTTGCTGGCGAATATCCAGGCCGCCAAATGACCCGAGTTCGATGTAGCCCGCCACGCAGAGCGCGACGATCCCGAGATCGAGGTGATAGCGCCGCCAGCCGGGTAGGCGCGACTGCCGGGCCTGCGCCAGCTCGTACGAGCGCATATCCGCGCGCAACGCCAGCAGCGCCCCGACACAGAGCGCCACCACCGCCGCGCATCCTGCCAGGAGCGCGGGCCGCAGCGCAAGTTGTGGCTCGGCCAGTTGCGCCAGCGCGCCGCCGGAGAGCGCATGGAACAGGGCTGCGCCGCCCGGAAAGAACACGCGCACCAACAGCAGCGCCAGCCCCGCGCCAAGATACACACCCGCCGCCACCGCGACACTCGCCAGCGCGATCCCGATGAGCGCGAAGGCCAGCACGAGTTGCTTGCGGCTGGCCCCACGGCTGCGCAGAACCGCCAGGTCCGGCCCCTGCGTGTCAACCAGCGTCGTCGTAATGAG
>DASYGC010000601.1:0-1843 GCA_036000225.1 Ktedonobacterales bacterium
GGCGGCGCACCCTCACGCCCAACGCGGTTGCCATCGAACTGGCGCCATTTGTCCCGCTGGCCAGCGACGCGGGCGCGGCCGTCGCCGCCGCCGCCCAGCGCTACGCCGCCTTCCTCGGGCTGCCGCTGACCATGGCGAGCGCGTGACGCGCGTCTCGTACCAAATCTTGCCGCATCGTCGAGGTTTCAGAGCGGGTGAATCCCACTGTCACGAAGCATTGCGAGGTGTGCGCCGGTGGCGGGCCTGGGTGGTAGGGCAGGCTTGTGGAATTGAATTCCACGACTAATCCCGTTCCGGCGAGGTGGCGAGCGAGGTGAGGCCAGCCGGCCGGTATCGATCATACGCCTCGTGGAGACCTGTGGGGTGGAAGCTACGTAGCATTGGGTTGAAACCGTGCCGAGAGGCGTTCCGCCACGAAGCCCGCCTGCGCGGGCTGCAGAGATGTGGTCTGAGCACCGCGGTCCGCTGAGTCCACTGGCCACGTACCGGTTGCGGTGCGCGCGCGGCGGGGTGCGGCCCTGTCGTCTATCACTAGCGTACAGGCCGTTTCAAGCCTGGTCGTTTGCCTTTGCAAGGTACAGGGCGCGTGGCACCACGCCATTTCTCCCCGCTCTGCTATACTGCTCTCACAACCTGGCGCTTCCCACCACTTACCATCCACCCAACTCAACACAGCGCCGCCCAGCGGAAGCGAGGCACGGCCATGGGCCTCAGCGAAGCCGACACCCGCAACTACGATCTCAAAGCCGTCAATCCCAACGCCAAACGCGACCAGGCCACCCGCACCCCCGCCGATCTGCTCGACCTGATCGAGGCCAAGGGCCGCGAAGTCGCCGCCGCGCTGGCCGCGCTGCGTACTTCCGCCTCGCACCCGCTGTCGCCGCGTTAGAGATGAGTGCGAGCGCACACGTCATCGAGGGCACACCCATACCAGGCGTGCCGACGCGGCAACGTGGGCGTACCCCGCTCTCCTGCACTGCCTCCGCGGCACGTCTGGCTTGCTGGCGGTTATCGGTTCGCGAAGGCGCGCAACCGCCGCAATTCCTCGGTAACGTCCGGGCCCCAGCGGTCATGGAAGCCCGGGTGCTCGCGTGAGTCGATCAGCCACATGATCAGGTCGATGCGGCGCCGTGCGATCAAGGCGGGCAGGGCCATGTCGTGGCCGTCGGGCAGAGGACGCACCGCCCGATAGCCGGAAAGCAGCGCCGCGCGCAACGCCGCGAAGTTGGCATGGTGCTCCACCTCAGACAGCGTGACGCTTAGATCGTAGAGGTGGTGGCCGAAGGCGCAGTCGTCAAAGTCGATGGCGCGCACCTCTGGCCGGTGGAACAGATAGTTCTCCTGGTGCAGGTCGGCGTGGAGCAGACCATACACCGCTGGATCCTGGCTCAGGGAGTCCAGCGTGGCCCGGATCTGCTGGATCGTCGCGCGCATCAGCGCCACATCCCCCCTCGGGCGCGCTGCGGCCACCCGCTGGAGGGTAACGGTCTCCCAGGCGGCGTCCACTCGGGCCACGCGCCCTCGGGTGAATCCAGCGGGTGGAGCGAACGCGGCGGCGTGGTCGTGCAGCCGGGCGGTGAATGCGCCCACTCGGTGCAGATGTTGAGGCGCCAGCCGCGCATTCAGGAAGCGTCCTTCGACCCAGCGCAACAGCACGCAGATGCGCGCCTCGGGCACCCCCTCGGTGGCGAACATCTGCGCCAGCGCGCCGTCTCGAGTCGCTACCGGCTCTGGCACCACCAGCGCGGTATCCCGCCGCAGCGCCGAGAGCCACGCCATCTCCGAGCGCACCTCCTCCAGCGTGTGCTTTCCCGGCCGCGAGATGCGCAGCACGTAGCGCTCG
>DASYGC010000602.1:0-8931 GCA_036000225.1 Ktedonobacterales bacterium
GAGCCTGCGAGCCGGTGGTGGTGGCCGTCACGTCGAATCCTTCATACGTAAAGCCCATACGAAGGAACTCGACGATATGCGGCTCATCATCCACGACTAGCACCCGGGGCCTGCCACGGGTTTCTCCTCCTGGCATGCTCACCTGACGACCGCCATCCCTTCCTTGAGTGCGCCTATCGAAAGCATAGCAGATCACCGGTGCACTCATGCGGCCGGACCGCAAACTATTCGGTGCGCAGCGCCACGATCGGGTCGAGCTGCGAGGCGCGCACTGCTGGGTAGAAGCCGAAGCCCACCCCGATCGCCCCCGAAACGCCGAACGCCAGCAACAGTGCCACCGGACTGATGGTGAACGGCAGGCTGAACGCCAGCGTCAGCCCCAGGCCAGCGGTCAGTCCCAGCAGAATGCCGATCAGCCCGCCCGCCACGCTCAGGGTCAGCGCCTCGATCAGGAACTGGTTGCGCACATCGCGCCTTCGCGCGCCCACCGCCATGCGGATGCCGATCTCGCGCGTGCGCTCGGTCACCGACACCAGCATGATGTTCATGATGCCGATGCCACCCACCACCAGCGAAATCGCCGCGATGCCCGCCAGCAGGAAGGTCAGCGTCTGGGTCACCTGCTGCGCGGTGGCCACCAGTTGCGCCGAACTGCGCACCTGGAAGTCGTCCTGCGCGCCGGCCGCGATGTGGTGGCGCTGCTCCAGGGTGGTGGTGACCGCCTGGACGGCCACGTTGACCGTGCTGGCATCGTCGGCCTGCGCCTCGATCTGGCTCACGAACGAAGAGTTATCGAGCCGGGCCACCGCCGTATTGAAGGGCACGAAGACGACATCATCCTGGTTGAAAAGACCCGAAGCGCCCTTCGACTGGAGCACCCCCACCACTTGGAACGCCTGGCCGCGGATCAGCACCGTCTGCCCGACTGGAGCGGTGGAGGTCGCCGCGAAGAGATTTTGCGCGACGGTTGGCCCCAGCACCGCCACCGGCAGCGCGCCGCGCTCGTCCTGGTCGCTAAACCACGCCCCCTCGCTTAGCTGCCAGTTGCCAATCGTCTGAAAATTCGCGTAGACGCCCTGGACCCGCGTGTTCCAGTTCTGGTTGCCAAACACCAGTTGCGCGGTCACTCCGACCACCGGGCTGACGGCGGCCACATGTGACACCGTGGTGAGGGCGTCGGCGTCGGCCTGCGTCAGCGATTGCTCGGTGCCCACCGACTGACGCACGCCGCCCAGGCTGGCGGTGCCCGGGCTGATCAGCAGGGTAGTGGTGCCCAGACCGCCTAGTCCCGAGGTAATCAGCGCCGCGGCGCCCTGCGTCAGCGTGACCACCGTGATGACCGCCGCCACCCCGACGATCACCCCCAGCGTCGTGAGCAATGAGCGCAGCCGGTTGGCCCACAGCGCCTCCAGTGCGCTGGAGAAGCTGGAGGCGAGCATGTTGCCACGCCGCGGTGCCGCCGCGGGCGCGCCTGGGGTGGTCAGTGGCGCGGGAGTCAGCGCGGGCGCTGAAGCCGCTGGACCCCCCGCATCGGAGGGCAGAGAGGTGGGCGTGCTCATGGGTGATCCTCCCTCACCCGCACCGGTGGTACGCTTGGGGCGTCGGTCGCTGGTGGCGTCGCCGTATCCGGGAGCCGGCGCGCCCATTCCGCGCGGGCCGAGCGCGGCGCGGCCACTGGGGTATCTTCGGTGATGCGCCCATCGCGAAACAGAATCTGGCGCTGGGTGTAGGCGGCGATATCTGGCTCGTGCGTCACCAACACCACCGTCAGCCCGCGCGCGTTCAGCGCCTGCAGGATTGCCAGTATCTCGATGCTCGTCCGACTATCGAGATTGCCGGTCGGCTCGTCCGCCAGCAACAGCGCCGGACTGTTCACCAGCGCCCGCGCGATGGCCACGCGTTGCTGCTGGCCGCCCGAGAGCTGCGCCGGCTTATGCGTCATGCGCGCTCCCAGCCCCACAAGCTGCAGCGCGCGGCGCGCGCGGGCCTCGCGCTCGGCGGGCGCGAGGCCCGCGTACAGCATCGGCAGCGCCACATTGGTCAGCGCCGAGGCGCGCGGCAGCAAGTTGAAGCCCTGGAAGACAAAGCCGATCTGCCGTGCGCGCACATCCGCCAGTTGGTCGGCGCTCATGCGGCTGACCGGCCCGCCCGCCAGCCAGTACTCGCCGCCGGTGGGACGATCCAGGCAGCCCACGATGTTCATGAAGGTGGACTTGCCCGACCCCGATGGTCCCATGATGGCCACGAATTCGCGCGGATACACATTGAGCGTGATGCCACGCAGCGCGTGCACCCGTGTCTGCCCGAGCGGATAGGTCTTGGTCAGATCGCGCACGGCCACCACGGGAATGTGGCTCTCCGCGCTGGCCGGGGCGTCGGTCCGCGCGCCTGCGCTGGCCGGATCGATGGGCTCCGTGGGAACATCGTCGCGGAACTGGCGCGCTGGATCATTGAAGGACATACGGTCGCTCCTGCCCGAGCCGGGATGAGCCGGAATATGCCTGGAAGATCGCCAGGGCTCAGCCGCCACCGCCAAGCCGGCCACCAAAGCGCAGGCCGGGGCCTGCGCCGCTGCTGGCCGTTGCGCTGAATGGGCCGCCAGTGGCGCCGCTGACTATCGAGTCACCCAGCGACAGCCCCGTCAAGAGTTCGTAGACGCTGCCATTCGACAGCCCGATCACGACCGGCTTGAGCACCAGTTTGCCTTTGACCTGCTCCACGACAAAGGCCGTGGTGGGAGTGTCCTGTCCGCTGTTGGGGTCGAGGCTCTGGATCTCCGTCAGCGCCTGTTGCGCCTGCGCCGTGGCCGCGCGCACCTGCGCGCTGGTGAAGAAGCCGTTGGCGGGATTGGTCGCCGTACGCGCCACGCTCACCGCGCCCACCGGAATCAGTAACACTCCCGTGCGCTGGATGGTGATGATGCTGCTGGTCGCGGTCATGCCCGGCAGCAGGTGCGCCCCCTGCAATGCCTGCATATTGACGGTGATGGTCACCGGGTAGGTGACGACATTGGCCACGGTCTGCCCCAGTGGCGCGATGGCGCTGACGGTGCCGGCGAACACGACGCCAGGGTAGGCGCTGACGGTGAACTGGGCGGCATTGCCCAGCGTCACGCCGCCGATATCCGCCTCGTTTACATCGGCCTCCACCTGCAGCGCGGAGAGGTCGGCGATCTGGATGAAGGTGTTGCCGCCCCCACTCGCGCTCGCCCCACCGGCGCTGGCGGTCGCGGCGCTGGCAGTGCCAGGCGTGCCGCCGACGAGACCGTTGACGACGGCGATGGTGCCAGCGTGGGGCGCCGTGAGCGTGGTGTTGCTCGCGTTATCCTGCGCGGTCGTCAATTGCGCCTGTGCGCTGGTCAGCTGCGACTGGGCCGCATTGATCTGCGCCTGGGCCTGATCGTTCTGCGTCTGAGCCTCTGCCTGGGCCTGTGCGTACTGGTCCTGTGCCTGTTGCTGGCACGAAGACGACGAGCCACACTTGGCGAGGGCCGCCTGTTCCTGGTCGTAGGCCGTCTGCAGGTTGGCGCTGGTCTGTGTGTTGACGGCGCCCTGATTGGTGGTGGCATCGTTCACGGCGGTCTGCGCCGCGTCAACCGCCGCCTGCGCCTGGTTGACGGCATCTTCGAGCGAGGTGGGGTCCAGCTTGGCCAGCGCCTGTCCCGCCGTCACGGCCTGGCCGACCGTCACATCAATCTCGGCGAGCTTGCCGCTCCCCGTAAAGTTGACTGAATAGATGGTCCCCTGCACGGGGCCGGTGGCACTGGCGGTGAGCGCGAGCATGCCTTCCTTGACCTGCGCATAGTGATAGGTGATGCGCGGCCGGCGCACGGCCAGCGCCGTCGCCACGAGGCCCACCAGCAGCAGGAGCGCGAGCGCCACACCGATCGCGACGACCCAGCGGCGGCGGCGCCACCATGGCTGGCCCGTGCCGCCGGTGCCGTCCGACCCGGATAGCGACTGGACCTGGAACTCATCGTCCGCGTCGGTGTCATCGTCGAACCCAGGCAGATCCAACGCGATATCGATGCCTGGTCCGTGTGGTTCCAGCATACGCGTCTTCTCTCCTGACCGCTCCCCTGGCCCCTCTCCGCGTCGGAGAGGGCAAGCCGAGGACTGGCAGCGATCCCCCGACCGGATGTCTGTACGCTGCCTGCCCGTTGGTGTGCGGGTCTCACACATCATAGCGGATGACGGAGCAAAGAGGAAGCGTTAGCCGCCAAAAAGCGGCGAATTTCCCCCTCCGTTTCAGCGAATCACGTTGGGGTACAGCCACGCGCCCAGCGCGATGAGCGCCACGCTGACCAGCAGCAGCACGGCAAAATCAGTCCCCAGGCCCATCGCGCTCGATTCGCCGGCGAGCATCATCGCGCGCAAGGCGTCTACCTCGTAACTGAGGGGGTTGGCCCGCGCGATCACCCGCAGCCAGGGGGGCATGCTGGTCACGGGATAGATGGCGTTGCTGGCGAAGAAGAGCGGCATCGTCAGCACCTGCCCGATCCCCATCACGCGCTCGCGCGATTTGAGCACGCACGCGATCAGCACCGAAAACGTCGAGAATAGCGCCGCACCCAGCATCACCACCAGCACCACGCCCAGTAGCGCCAGCGGATTCCAGTTCATATGCACGCCTAGCAACAGCGCCAGCACGTAGATAATGGCCGCCTGTGGCAGCGCCCGCGCGCCGGCGGAGAGCGCCTTGCCCAGCACCAGCGCCGCGCGCGGGGTGGGGCTGGCGAGGAACTTGTGGATCACACCCAGGTCGCGCTCCCAGATGACGGCGATGCCATAGAAGATCGAGATGAACAGGACGCTCTGGGCCAGAATGCCCGGCGCCATGAAGTCCAGATAGCTCAAATGGCCGGTGGGAAACGCGCGGACCCGCGTGAAGACCTCGCCGAAGATGAGTAGCCAGAGGACCGGCTGCACCGTGCGCGTGATGATATCCGTTGGGTCGTGGCGTAGCTTGCGCACTTCCCACTCGGCAATGGTCAGCGTCTTCTTGCAGAAGTCTACCAACGCGGCCAGCGGTGTCAGGCGCGGCAGGCGTGGTGGGTACGCTGCCGCGGGCGCGACGATGGGCGCGACGGCCAGGTCCCCCACGGGGTTAGCCAACGCGGCGCGCGGTGCGCCGGGATCGTGACGTGTCACGGTAGCTGCCTCCTGATTCCAGCGCATCGCCGGTGTAATGGACGAACACATCGTCGAGCGTGGTGCCCGCTGTCTCGTCGCGTCCATCGCGCCCTTCGAGCCCAGCGAGGCTGGCTTTCAACTCGTTGGGGGTACCGCTGGCGGCAATTTTGCCGCGATGCATGATGGCCACGCGGTGGCACAGGCTGTCGGCCTCCTCCATGTAGTGCGTGGTCAGGAACATGGTCATGCCGGTGCGCGCGCGCAACTCGGCCAGATGCTCCCACACGACCCGGCGTGCTATGGGGTCCAGCCCCACGGTCGGCTCGTCGAGGAACAGGATGCGCGGCGAGTGCAGCATCGCCTGCGCCACCTCCAGCCGCCGGATCATGCCGCCCGAATAGGTGCGCACGAGCTTGTCCGCCGCATCCTCCAGTCCCATGAAGGCCAGCACCTCGCGTACCCGCGCCTTGCGCGTGGCGCGGGGGAGATCATACAATTTGGCGAAAATCAGCAGATTCTCGTAGCCCGTGAGATTGCCGTCGGCGGAGAGCGCCTGCGGCACGTAGCCAATCACCCGGCGCACGGCCGCTGCGTCGCGCACGATATCGTAGCCCGCCACTTGCGCCGCGCCGCCCGAGGGCGGCAGCAGCGTCGTCAACATCTTGATGGCCGTGCTCTTGCCCGCCCCATTGGGCCCCAGCAGACCAAACACTTCGCCGGCCTCCACCGACAGCGTGAGGGCGTCCACCGCCGTGAACGACCCGAACCGGCGCGTCAGCCCGTTCATTTGCAGTAGTGCCATACCTGCTCCTTCGATCCACCGAGTGCGTCTCGCGCGCTCATCCGTCCGCTCCGTCGTGGCGACGCTAGGCCTACAGGCGTGCTCTCGGTGCGGGTTATGTGCCGTTCCGCACCGGTGCGCCACCCGCCGTAAAGAGCGGTCGCAGCGCCCGCAGCGCGCTGGCCAGCGTCTCCAGCTCAGCGGGCGCCAGCGATTGCAGTCGCGCCGCCAGCTGCATGTGAGTGGTCTGCCGCGCCGCCGCGAACGAGGCGCTGCCGCGCGGCGCGATCGTCAGCTCCACGGTGCGGCGATCGGTCGCCGAGTGCTGGCGCACCACATAGTCGCGTGCCACCAGACCCTCCACCAGCCGCGATGTGGCCGGCACCGAGAGGCCCAGATGCTCCGCGACGGCGGAAAGCGAAACCCCTGGATGCCGGTAGACATGCCCCAGGGCACGAAATTGCGGCACCGAGAGGTCGGCATCGCGCTGGCCGCGCATCCGCGTGCGGATCGTGCGCACCACCAGAGGCGCGACCTCCAGCAGCAGCGCGGCGCAGGCCTCTGGCGTGGCGGACTCATTGGTTGCCAATTGCATCTGTTGCATAGCGCAACTATAGCATGCCCATCGTCCTGGCGCAAGGGCATGTCTTGCCCAAACTGCCCTGCTGGCATGGCCCCTTGACGCCAGCCTGCGCCATCAGCTATTATTCAGTTGCACTTACTAAGTGCCGCGATATACAAGGTGGCGAGAGAAAGTGTCGCTGAAAGGGATGCCTATGCCCGCCGATCTCTCCGACCTGGGCCGCTTCACCGACGTCTCACTGCTGATTCTGTTGAGCCTGGCCGGCGAACCGCGCCATGGCTACGCCATGATCGAGGATATCGCGCGGTTCAGCGGTACCGTGTTCGAGCCGGGAACGCTCTACGGCGCGCTAATGCGCCTCGAACGCAAGGGCTGGATTACCGCCATGCCCGCCGAGGATCGCCGCCGTCCCTACCGCCTGACCGGCGCGGGATCGGTGGCGCTACGCCAGCAGATCGCCACCCTGAACCAGATCGTGACGGTGGGCCGCCAGCGTCTGGCACTGGCCTAGCATGGTAGGACGTACACGAGTAGCCGATAGAGAGCGAACAAATTTGTCGGTTACATTCGAGGTCCACAGTCCACCGCCCGCCTGCCGAAACCCTGGCCATAGCGGGATTGGCAGTGCATGTTCAGTGCGCGACCAGCCCTCATCACCCACGCGCATTCCGAGCTGAAATCTCGAGGTGGAGCCGCTACGCCCAATCTTCGGCCTCCCTGGATCTCCCATGTCAATGGAGGAGCGCATGCCATCAGTCGAACCCGCACCGCGCCGGGTTGATCGGTCGTCCGGCACGGTTCGCTGGGCGCACGCGCTGCTGCGGCTCTACCCACGTACCTGGCGCGAGCGCTACGCCGAGGAGGTGGCGCTGGTGCTCGACCAACACCGGGTTACCTACTGGACCCTGCTGGATTTTCTGCTGGGCGCGCTCGATGCGCGCCTGCACCCTGATTTGCTCCCGGGGAGGTTGACTGCCATGACCCAGCGTATGCGCTCCAGCGAAGTCGCCATTTTCTGCGCGTTCGTGCTCTTCGTCGTGCCCTGGCTGATCGTCCAGCATGTCAAGGATCCCCTGCCCGACTGGGAGCATGCGACCGCGCTGCATCCCGAATTGCTCAGCGCGTTCATCGCGGTGCAGATCACCGGCCTTGTGGCGCTGCTCGCCGTGCTGGCGGGCGGCGTTCCGCTGCTGTTGGGGGTGCTGCGCTATGCCGTGCGCGCCAGGCGGTGGCAGGTGGTAGGATTGCTGCTGGTGCCCTTTGTGGCGCTGGCTGTGCTCGTGGGCTATACCGTCGCCATCGCCGTCGCCTCGACCCAGCGCCAGGCGCCCGCGCTCGATGCGCCGCTGACGCCCTTCGCGCTGCTGCTGCAACTCGGGTTGCTGGTGCTATTTGTGCTGGCGGTCGCTGGCAGCACGGCGGCCGTCGGGCTGGCCGTGGCGCGTAGCGAACTGAGCGCGCGTCTGCTGCGCCTGGTGCTGGTGCCCGCGACGCTGGCCACGGTGGGCATTGCCGCCGGACTGCTCGCCACCAGCGCGTTCATCGTGCTCTGCTTTGTCGAGGCGCCCGATCTGAATTCGCCGAGCGTGCTGGTCATCATCGGCGTGTTCATGGCCGCGGGCACCGCGCTCGCCGTCAGTGCGCTGCGCCAGGGGATCATGGCGGCGCGCGGTTCGGCGAGAGAGGGCGCCGCCACAGCGAGTTGATCAGGCATCTTGAGCGGCGCCCCGCCGCCGTCTCACATGCACCACATGGCCGACGTGGAACATCGCGCGCAATACCGCAGCGGCCTTGGGGAAGCCGCCCAGGAAGGGCACCAGTGCCAGGATGTTCAACAGGAAGCCGAAGCGGTCGCCATAGCTCCAGTCGGCGAAGCAGTCGCGCAGCGCGCAGAGCGTGCCGATGCCCGGCAGGAAGCCCATCACGATCTGCGCCAGCGCTCCCGCCAGGCCCAGTCGTGGCGCGTAATCGCCCAGGACGATGCCGTTGTAGAGATCGCGCGCGAATCCCACGTGCTCACGTCGGTAAGCGACCGGCCGCCGCTGGTCGGTGACATCCTTGCTCCTGACGGATCGTGCCATAGCAGATTCCCCTTTGTCGACCGCCTGCCGTCGCGCCCCGATCCTCACAGCAAGAGCTCCGCCATCACCCGAAGCGCCTCCGGCTGCGCCGCGCCGCAGATCAGTGTGGTCACCCGCGAGCGCTTCCACGGCTCGATCAATTCCGCGATACGCTCTTTGGGGCCGCACAGCGCCACCTCATCCACCAGCGCATCGGGCACCGCCGCCGCCGCGGCGTCTTTCTTGCCCTCCAGATACAGATCTTGAATCGTACGCGCCGCCGCCTCGTAGCCATAGCGGCAGGCCAGATCATGGTAGAAGTTCTTGCCGCGCGCGCCCATGCCGCCGATGTAGAGCGCCAGCATCGGCTTGACC
>DASYGC010000603.1:0-1929 GCA_036000225.1 Ktedonobacterales bacterium
AGCGCCACAATCCCCCGCGCCACATAGGTGGGCGTCTCCGAGATGCAGAAGTGCGGCTCGTGCACGAGCGCATCGCGCCAGTTCTCTTCCGTCACGCCAAAGTTCTCGAGCATCTGCTCCGAGCGCATCCAGCCAGGGGTCTGCCCTGGAGAATGCGGAGGGTGTGCGACGGGTACCACAGCCGGTGGTGTACAATGGGTCTGTTGGCCGGGCCTGATGTTCAACCGGTGGGAATGTGGATATAAAGTGGGGTCACAATGGAAGTGATTAAAGTATCGCCGCGCGGATACTGTTACGGGGTGGTTGATGCGATGGAAATCGCGCGCAAGGCCGCCCGGGACCCTTCAACTCCGCGTCCCATTCATATCGTTGGCCTGATCGTCCATAATCGTCTGGCGGTCGAAGAATTGACCAATCTGGGCATCCTCACCCTCGATGGCCCCGACCGCGCCGCCATTCTGGAGCAGGTCAACGCCGGCACCGTCATCTTCACGGCGCACGGTGTCTCGCCACTGGTGCAAGAGCGCGCCCGCGCGCGCGGGCTGCACGTCATTGATGCCACCTGCCCCGATGTCACCCGGACACACGACCTCGTGCGGGCGTGGGTCGCGCAGGGCTATAAGGTCCTCTACATCGGCAAGAAGGGCCACCCTGAGCCAGAAGGGGTCGTGGGAGAGGCGCCGGAGTCGGTCTATCTCATCGAGACCGCGGCCGATCTGGCGGCCATCCCCACCGCCTTCGCCAGCGCCGCGCGGCTGGCCGTCACCACGCAGACGACCCTCAGCCAGTGGGACACGCGCGAGCTGATCGCGCTGATTCGCGCGCGCTATCCCGACGTCGTGGTGCAGAGCGAAATCTGCCGCGCCACGCAGGACCGCCAGGAGGCGGTGGCCCGCATGGCGGTGGGCGCCGACTTGACGATCGTGGTCGGCGACCCGCGCAGCAACAACACCAATCGGTTGGTGCAGGTGGCCGAGGAGATTGCCCACAGCCACGCCGTGCGCATCGAATCAGTGGCCGACCTGACGCCCGCTATGCTCGTGGGCAAACGCCGCATCGCCGTCACCGCCGGGGCCTCCACCCCCAGCCACATCACCCGTGCGGTGATCAAGTTCGTCGAGGACTTTGGTCGCGAGCGGGGATCGGCGGTGAGCGCCACCGGGCCCCTGCCTGGGCCTGACGCGATGGGCGGCTCCACGCCGCCTACGCCGGACGCCGAGGACGCGCCGCCGGCATCCTCGCGGGACTGAGTGATCCCTCGCCCCGTCCGCGCGCTATCTCCCTATCCGATCCACCACTGGGATCGGGGCGCCAGTCGAGCAAGCAACAGCCCAAGCACACGTTGGAGAGGGGACTGAGAATGTGAACAGCGCAGCACGGCGGACCGATCCCGCTGGGCGCTCCTCCCTACTCATCTACCTCAAGTCCAGGAGGTTCCGTTGATGAAGAGCCTGAGTGCGTTACTGGCAGACCTGTCGTGCGCTAGCCTGACCACCCTCGCCGGGTGGTGGGGCGCGCCACCACCCACCGGCGCCGATTCCGAGACGCGCCAGCGGCTGGAGCGCGCGATGCGCGACACGGTGTCCGCCCGTTTTGTGTGGGAGCGTCTGAACGCGTGCGAGCGTCTCGTGCTCTTCGCCGTCGTCGGTCCGTCCGCGCGCAACTGGTGCCCGCGTGAGCTGGTGGCCGATCGCGCGAAGGTGAGTCCGGCGGAGGCCGAGCGCGTGCTCGACCAGCTGATCGAGCACCACCTGCTCTTCGCCGAGACGGCCAGAGTGCAGGGCGGCGAGCTGGTTGGTCAGCGCGCGACGTTCTACGGCTACGCCATCCCACGTAACGCCCAGGCCCTGATCGAAGAGAAGCCGATCGTCTATGTCCCCACCGAACTGGCCACTGGCCTCTATGCCACTGGCCGCGAACTCTTCGTCG
>DASYGC010000604.1:0-2439 GCA_036000225.1 Ktedonobacterales bacterium
CCAGAGACTCGTCCGCGACATAGACCTCAGTGACACGCTCGTCACCCATGTCCTCTCGGCCGAAGTTCGCCTGGTCATAGAGCGCGGGATCTGGCGGCGTCACGAAGCCTGTTGTCTCATCCACGTCGCGTCCTCCTTCAAAGTCTCAACGGTCTGCGTCGGGGCGAGTCGCATGCTTCTGAGCTTTTGCAATCCCAGCCAGACCAACATAGCGCCAGCGGCGCCCGTGACAACCGTGACAATCAGCGCGGCCAACCACCACGGCATGGCATACGCCAGGGCAATGGTGATCGTCGCCAGCAGCGCCAGAAAGGCGCTGTAGAGCACCACTCCTCCGCCAATGAGCATGGCCACCTGCCGCCCCGCGGCGGTGGCTTTCTGGGTCATTTCGGTTTTCGCCAGGGCGATTTCCTGACGCACCAGCGTGGTCATATCGCGTGTCAACTCACCGAAGAGATCCCCGAGCGAGCGATCATCACGTCTTGCTTGCATGGATCCTTATCCCCCTCATCAATTGGGTGTCGTCCAGGGTGTGTTCACCTCGCCCGTGCTCATCCCATTGGGCGTTGTTCCAGACACGGGCGACCCACCCAGGTTCCGCTCGCCGGTGTTGGTCCCGCTCCAGCGCTGGTCGCCTTGCGT
This sequence comes from Ktedonobacterales bacterium, assembly GCA_036000225.1. Lineage (GTDB taxonomy): Bacteria > Chloroflexota > Ktedonobacteria > Ktedonobacterales > JADMIN01 > DASYGC01. Next base: position 643 of record DASYGC010000604.1, read on the forward strand.
GCCCAGTGGCGGCATGCGGCTGAAACCCTGGCCAGCTCGTGTGCCGGAAGGCTGGCTCGCGCCACCACCACCAGGCACCGCCGATGCCGTGCTCTTCAGGAATCGCGCGCCTAACGCGCCCAGCAAGAACGCGCCTCCCAGGAACAGGATCGGCTGCCGCCGGGCGAGATCCTCGACATCACGCATCAGGTGCTGAATGTCGCGCTGGCGCAGATAGTCAGCCGCCTGGCTGATGCCGCCGGCCACCGTGTCCGCAACCTGCGCAATCGGCTCCTGGTTGTTCTGACGCAGCTGCTGCCCGACCTGCGAGACCGCCTGCCCGGCGGCGCTCAGACTGTTGACCGCGCGGTCTTTCTGCGTACTCGCCTGCGATTGCGCTACCTGGCGTGCCTGGTCAGCTACGGCGCTGGCGCTCTGTTTTGCCTGATCGACCGCCTTGCCAGCCGCCTGCTGCAGCGGATCAGCGGTTGGCGACGCGGGATACGCGAACGCTTGCGCGTCCGCATCGGCCACCTGCTGGTCGTGCAGTCGCGTCTCCTCTACCTGCGCCTCGGAATCGTAAAACGATCCACCGGTACTCATACCCGTTCTCCTTCTCCGAATTCGGCCACTGTTGGGCCTTATGCCGATAGGCAATGCAAGAACCATGCCCCAACCACTCACTGCCAGGTCGCCAGATCATCCAGAAGGTATCGGCTCAGCGTTGCTCACCGCCGCTCGGCGCCTGGCTCGCCGAGCTTTCGCCACTCTGGCCGGCTGGCGATTTGCGCATGGCTTCGGGCCGCTGCACGTCCTCCTGGGGCTGGCCGGCCGTTGGGCCGGCGGCGCCGCGCGTCGTGTTGTGCGCCTGCACCTCATGCAGCACCGTCGCGATATCACCAGCGGTCTGCCGCTGACCCGCGGCCCACGAGTTGACTTCGGCGCCCACCAGCAATATGAAGGCAAGGTAGTAGAAGAACACCAGGATCACCACCGCGAATCCCGCTACCGAGCCATAGTTGTTGGGATGCAGCGCCAGTGCCTCGTAGAATGGAAACACGATGCCGTAGATCACCAGCAACACCGCGGCGACCAAGGTTCCCTGCCAGACTTCGCGAAACTGGACCGGGCGGTTAGGTACGACCACGTAAATGGCGGCAAAAAGGATGAAGGCAAACACCACGGAAATCAGAATTCCCAGGGCGTTCACCAGCAATGCCACCAGTGGCCCGCCGTGGTGGATACCAGGCGCCGCATTGATCGCCTGGGGAATGACCGAGCCCAGCGCGATCAACGGTATCAGCACGATATACAGGCAGAGCATGCCGAATGCCATCAGGTTCTGGTGGAGGAGATCGCGGCTGCGTAGCCGAAAGACGACGCCAAAGCAGCTCTCGATGGTGATGAAGAGCCGCGATCCGGTGAACGCCGCCGTGACGACGCCGACCAGCAGCAAGATGCCAGCGCTATCTTTGAGCTGCTTCGTCACGCTGGTCACGATGCCGGCTTTGTTGGCGCCGGGCAGCGCGCTGGCGATCTGCGCCTGCAGCGCCGCGATCTGATGCGGCGCCAGCCCACCGAGAATGAAGCCCATCGCCGCCAGCAACACAATCAGAATAGGAAAGGTGGACATCAGGAAGTTGTAGGCCAGCAATCCAGCCAGGTTGAAGATCCAATCGTTATTGATCTTGGTCCACCAGGCCTTGAGCTCGTTCGCATCCAACCCAAGCCGCGCCAACAGGCCATGGCCACGGCTGTGCTGGCCGGTTGCCGGCCTGATCTGCTCGGTGACCTGCTCGGTCGTCTGCGCATGCTGAG
>DASYGC010000605.1:0-3341 GCA_036000225.1 Ktedonobacterales bacterium
CGTGTGAACCTGTACCAATACTTCACCGTCTTTTGGAACGGGTTTCTCCACCTCTTGGAGCTCCAACACATCGGGTGATCCGTAGCGTGTGCGGACAATCGCTTTCATGTCTTTCGTCCCCGTTTCTTTCCTCCCCGTTGCGGTGACCTGGTCACCACCGATCACTGACCATCGGTTACCTCTGATGTCTCTGCCCGACCGGCTTTGACGCACGCGACTGAGAGCAGGGGAATGCCGAGATCGCGCACCTTTCTTATCAATCCGTGCAGCGCGGCCTGATCGACCAGCGGGCCAGTAAGCACCGTCTCACCGTTGTCTTCGAGCGTGATGGCGAGGCCCTCAAACCAGCTTGACCGGTGAGGATCCAGATGACCCTCGATCCGAATGTGACAGATCATCGGTTGATCTGGATCAGGTGATGGAGCGCGCTCGCTTGCCATGGCTATGTCCCTGTTGCGGTCGGTCAGAGCCGTCTGTACCAGTTGCTCGGCCTGCCACGAGCATAGCTTCGCGAGGGTATGCCGGTGGAGACACGAAAGTGCCGTTGAAAGTGTTGTTCTGGGGATGTTGTCGGGGGGAGCGCGAGCGGCAGGCTGGCGTTGCGGCTACAACAGGCCCAGCTCGCGGGCGCGAGCGACCGCTTCGGTGCGCCGCTCGACCTGGAACTTGTCGAAGATCTTCCGATTATGGCCCTTGACCGTGTCCAGGGCGAGGAACAGCCGCTCGCCGATCTCCTGATTGGAGAGACCCTGGGCAATGAGCTGGAGTACCTCCAGCTCGCGGTGGCTCAACGGCTCGATCAGCGGCTGGGCATGTGAGGCATCTGACGCGACAAGCCGCCACGCTTCGCCTTCGCGCTTGGGCTGCTCGGCTTCGAAAGCCGCCAGCAACTCCCCAATATAGTCCGGCATCGTCCCGCGCGCAGCTGCTGCGGAGAGGAGTTCAGCCATTGGGGAACCTTCGTCGACGAAGGTGCGGATGAACCCGCCCGGCTCGGCCAGCGCTAGCGCCTCCAAGAGCAGCCGGACGGCCTCGCCGTGGTCGCCTTGCGCCCGCAGAGCGAGCGCCTGGAGCACCATTGCCTTGAGGCGCTCGTCCTCCCATCCCTTGGCCTCCGCCTGCCGGCGCACGGGCTCCACCAGCGCCAGCGCCGCGGTGGGGTCGCCCTGGGCCAGATGGACGCGGGCCTGGCTAAGTGGGAGGTCATGCGTCTCTGCCAGATGCGCAGCTGCCGCCAGCTGGCCCTGACGCAGGAACGTCAGGACCTGTGCGGCAGCGATTTCAGGGACACGATGCGCGAAGCCCTGCTGGCGCGCGGATTGACTGGCCTGAGCGAGGATGGCGGCTGCGCCGGCCACATCGCCCGGGGCCAGTTTCAGACGGGCAAGAAACACCTCACAGGCAACGAATCGGTCAACACCGCTCTCATACTGCCGCGCCAGGTGGCGGCTCTGTCGCCCATGCTGCTCGGCGGCCTCCAGGTCGTTCCATTCATAGAGGATACGGGCCAGGCCAAGATGCGCTTCGTAGATCATCGGCAGCGGCATATCACCTGCCAACTGCAGGACGCGCTGGTAGGTCGCAGCCGCCCGATGGAGCTGATTGTCTGCTTCCTGGACAGTGCCCAGGCCGGTTGTAGCTGTTAAGGTGAAGAAGATGTTCCCAGACGCCTCGCTGAGCGCAATCGCATCGGTATAGGCCTGGCGGGCGGCAGCTCGATCCCCCTGAAGGAGGTAGGCATTCCCCAATATACAATAAGCGGTCGTGCGGAAAAGCAGGTTCTTGGGGTGCAGATACTCCAAGGCGCGGCGCGACTGGGCCAGCATGGGTTCTACCTTGAGCTGATTCGACGCCAAGACGGCCCTGTCGGCGGCAATTTGTCCGATCAGGTCTCGGGTCGTGTCGTCTGGCTCGGCGCGTTGCAGGGCGACTTCGGCAACGCGCAGTTTCTCTTCGACACCGGTCGTTTGGCCGATAATCAGTAAACCCGAGGCATACCTCACCAACAGGGTCGGCCGAGCATCTAGGAAGGTCTTTGGCAGTGACGCCAGCCAGTCCAGGATCGCCGTCATCGAGCCACGGAGATGCATGGGAATCCGCTCTCCGTCCATCATGGAGAGGCGAGAATTGAGGTGCGCAGCAAGATCGACTGGATGTGTTCGCTCTCTGTCCATCATGCGCGCGGCGCGCTCCACATCATGGGCGGCAGCCGCATGCTGAAACGCTTCCAGGTCCAGGCCCTGCGCTTCATACCAGATGCTGGCGCGGATGTGCAGGTCGTTCACCTGGCTTTCCGCGTCCCCCGTCGATGAGGCGATGCGCTGCTGCAGGCGCTGCCGCAGCAGCTCCGCAAACAGGTGGTGATAGCGGTACCAGCGCCGCTCGTGGTCCAGCGGCACGATGAACAGGTTAGCGCGTTCGAGGTATTCAAGGGTGGCCTGCCCAGGAGCGGCGGGGTCGCGCAGCACGGCATCACACAGCGGGCCGCAGAGACGGTCGAGGATGGACGTACGTAGCAAGAACACATGGACGTGCTCGGGCTGCCGCTGCAGCACCTCCTCCGCCAGATAGTCCATCACGAAGCGGTGGCTGCCGGTAAACTCGGTAATGAAGCGGGCGGGATTGGGATGGCCTTGCAGCGAAATCGCGGCGAGTTGCAGGCCGGCGATCCAGCCCTCGGTGCGCGCCTCCAATGCGGCGACGTCGTCGGCCGAGAGGCTGAGGCCCATTGCCTGGGTGAGGAAGTCCGCGGCTTCAGCGGGGGTAAAGCGCAGGTCGGCGGCGCGCAGCTCCGTCAGCTGACCGCTGGCGCGTAGGCGGGCCAGGGGCAGCGGCGGGTCCTCACGGGTGGCAATCACCAGGTGCATCTGGGGCGGGAGATGATCGAGCAGGAAGGTGAGGGCATGGTCCACCAGGCGGGCATCGATGAGGTGGTAGTCGTCCAGGACGAGGACGAACGGGTCGGCGATGCTGGCGGTGATATCGTTGAGCACGGCGGTGAGAATCGGCTCGGCCGGCGGCGGCTGCGGGGATTGGAGCGCGCCCACCACCCCATTGCCAACAGTGGGCGCGATGGTCTGCAGCACGGCGATGAGGTACGTCAGAAAGCGGGCGGGGTCGTTGTCCCGCTCGTCCAGCGACAACCATGCGGCTGGACGGGCACACCCTGCCAGCCATTGGCTGATCAGGGTGGTTTTCCCAAAGCCGGCAGGGGCCGAGGCGAGCGTGAGGGCGCCCGACAAGCCCTGCTGGAGTCGCTCAACAAGGTGGACACGGGGCACCAGCTGCGCCCGAGGACGGGGCTGGTGCAGCTTGGTCGCGAGCAGCGGTGCGAGCAGTTC
>DASYGC010000606.1:0-1799 GCA_036000225.1 Ktedonobacterales bacterium
TACCGCGCTCAAAGCCTTTGAGGATGCGGGGGTGCGCCACCTCATCGTGATCGTCGAGCCGGAAGATATTACGGGCATCGAGCGCTTCGCGCGCGTCATCGAGCTGCTGGATCAGATGCCGCGTTGAGGCGTCGCACCGTCGCGCGGATATTGGTCAGGTGAAACTGACGATAGAGATCGGGCAGCGTGGCGGGATCGACGCCGGCCTGGCGCGCGGCCGCGGCCAGCGGCACGCCGATGAGCGCCGGCAGATCGTCGCGCGTGTCCCACTCGCTGGGCAGGGCGTGGGCAGCGAGCGCGGCCTGAGCCTGGGCGGCGAGGTCGTCGAAGTACGCCAGATTGCGCGCCAGCAGCGCCGGGGTGGTGGTGCCACCGTGGCAGGGTAGCACCCGTAGCGGATCGAGCCGGCGCAGGCGCGCCAGCGAGCGGCGCAGGCGCGGCAGGGTCGCGGCAGAGCCGACCTTGGGCCAGGGCAGCTCCGCCGTGTCGCCGGCCAGCACCAGGCGTAGCTCGGGCACCCAGACGGCCACATGGTCGGCGGTATGGCCGGGCGTGTGCAGCAGCTCCAGCGCAAGATCGCCGCCGTCAATGCGCAGCGCGCTGGTGAACGTGATGCTGGGCGGAACGAGCACCACGCTGGCGAAGCGTGCCTCCTGGCGCTGGCGCGCGCGCAGCTTCTGGCGGGCCAGCCGGCCCAGCAGCCGCTGACGGGCCAGCGCGTGCCCGATGATCGGCGCCGGATGCGCGCCGCCCGGCGCGGCGAAGATGGCATTACCCCAGCAGTGGTCATAGTCGGCGTGGGTGTTGACCACCAGCAGTTGGCGGCGCCGCAGGTCACCGGCCAGCGCCGTCACGATGCCCGCGGCCAGCTCGGGGGTGGACATGGTGTCGATCATGACCACGTAGCGCCGGGTCACGAGGGCGAAGGTATCCACCTCGTCGCCGGCGCGAAACATGCGTAGTCGAGAATCCCAGCCGCCGTTGGGCAGTTCCGCCAGCTGGGGCGGCGGCGGTTCAGCGGTCATGGCGAGGTCCTCTCTTCTCCCAGCGTTCATCTGAGCGGCAGGCGCGGCGGGGGCCGCGCGACGGAACTGGTGACAGAGGGCGTGGCGGGAACGTCTCCATAAGCATGATCCATCCGTGCCGTACCCTCAGACGTACTGTACAATAGACGAGAGAACGCCAGAAGTTCACGCGGCGCGCTAGCGGCATGTCGCGTGTCGCACGTACCATCACCGTCACGCTCCGTCCCGCGCGGGGCGCGGGAGGCTACCATGTTTGGATTCGGACACATCTTCGATATCTTTGTGTTGCTGGTGCTGGCGCTGCTGGTGTTTGGCCCGCGCAAGATGATCGAGCTGGGCTCGTCGGTGGGCAAGGCGCTGCGCGAGCTGCGCGGCCAGTTCAAAGATATTCCGGGCATCGGCGGTGGCGGGCTGAGCAGTCTGCTCGGCGAGGATGAACCGCGGCGCACGCCGTTCTCGACGATGAGCCAGTTCGCGCAGAACCTGACGGTCGAGGCGCGCGACGAAGCCAGTTCCACCGCCGCTGAGACGGCCAGTGTGCCCGGCGCGGCGCCCATCCTCGAAGGCAGTGTGGTCAGCAATGCGCCCAGCGCCGAAGGGGTCGCAGTCGTTGAGGTGCCCACCGTCGAGGGCAGCGTGGCTGGCGTGGAGCGGCATTCCACCGACTAGCCGGTCTCAGCCCCCTTTGATCATCGTACCCGCGCCGGCATCGGTGAAGAGCTCGCGCACCAGCACGTGGGGCTCGCCGCCATCCACGATATGGACGCGGGCTGT
>DASYGC010000607.1:0-3980 GCA_036000225.1 Ktedonobacterales bacterium
GCCGCCGCTATCGCTGGCGCGCCGGGATCGAGGCACGCATCCACAGCTTACGCCGCGACTATGGCCTGGCGCGCTGCCGCTCGCATGGGCTGGTGGGGTTGGAGCGGGACGTGGGTTGGGGGGTGTTCGCCAGCGACCTGCGCCACCTCGCCGCCGGACAGGTGCGGCGCGCGCACCTCACCACCCAGCGGGCGGCGTGACCGGGAAGAAGGGCGCGGCGTGATACGCCGGCCGGTCGTCGCCAGCTCAGCGATCTCCTGGGTTGGCGCATTTCGCACCGGCAGCTAGTACTAATTTCTCGTTGTCGTACGAGTACTAGTCGGCGTAGCACAGTCCGAAAATCCTCTGGTCCCCCTGTCCTCGCAAGGGAGGGGGTCAGGGGGAGGGATGCGCCGCAGGCAGCGTCAGCCGAAAAGTCGCGCCAGCGCCCGGCGTGTTCGCCACGCTCAGCGTGCCCACATGAGCCCGCGCGATCCACTCTCCGATCGCCAGACCAAGCCCGCTGCCCCCCAGCTCGCGCGAGCGCGCCTTGTCCACACGGTAGAAGCGATCGAACAGGTGCGGCACGTGCCGCGGCGCGATCCCTGGCCCGCTGTCGCTGACCTCCAGCACCACCACCGCCCCACCGCGATCATCCGCGTCGGCCTCGCGGCGGCAGATCACCGTCACCGTGCCGGGCGACGGTGTATAGCGCAGCGCGTTGTCCAGCAAGATCAGCAACAGCTCACGCAAGCGATCGGCGTCACCCCACACACCGTATGGCTGACTCGCCGCTCGCGCCGCTCCGACACGCGCCACATCGGCATCACGGTCGGCGGCATCCACACCACCCTCCGGCTCCGAGTCAGCCGCGTCGGCGTTCGGCCCTTCAGCACTGGGCGCGTCCGTGCGCTCAGTGCGATAGCTGAGTGTAAGGCCACGCTCCGCCGCGACGGGTTGCGCGCTCTGGCACGTCCGGGCGGCCACCTCCGCCAGATCGACCAGCTCCCGCTCTAGCATCTCACTACCACGATCGATTCGCGCGAGCTGCAGCAAGGCGCTGATCAGCCGGTTCATGTAATCGACCTCGCCCAGCAGGTCGCGCGCCATCTCGCCCGCCCGCGCCACGCTCTCATCCCGCGGCCCACCTGCGCCGCTTCTCCTTACGACATGCCCGCTCCCTACCTCCTGCGCCACCGCGTCACGCGCGCCTTTTGTCTTGGACAGGCGCTCCAGCGACCGTGCCAGCAGCTCCGCTTCGGCGCGGATCAGGCTCAGTGGCGTGCGCAGCTCGTGCGAGGCATCGGCGACGAAGGTGCGCTGGCGCTCGAAGGCCAGCCGCGCGGGCTCCAGCGAGCGATGCGCCAGCAGCAATCCTCCCGCCGCCGCTAGCAGCAATCCCCCCGCCCCGCACACCGTCAGCAGCAGCAAGAACTGGCGCAACTCGGCGTAGCGCGGCGTCAGTGAGGTACCCACCTGCAGCGCGCCCACCAGCCGCCCGTTCAGCTTCACCGGCACGCTGTACAGCCGAAAATGTGCATCGCCGCTCTCGCGCCCCACATCCAGCGTCACCAGCGTGCTCGCCGCTTGGCCAGTCAAAACGGGCCGCGCCGCGCTCACGTCGGGTAACCCCTCCGTCTGGGGGCCCAGTGCGTCGCTGACCAGGTGTCCCTTCAGATCGATCACCATCGAGAACAGATTGGGGCTTTCATCCGCCTGATAGGCGTCGGCGTCAGGATCGATGCCGCTCGCCGTCCCACCGGGTGCGCCGCCCGTGGTTGGTACCGGCTTGCCTTGCAGCGCCGCCAGCGGCAATCCGCCAGCCAGTTCGCGCCTGGCCAGGCTCGCCAGTTGGCTGTTCACCTGCGCATCCAGCGCGTACGACTGACTCAGGTAGACTCCCACCCCCACCAGCAGCAGAATGCCGCCCAGCACACCGATATTCCACGCCACCAGCTTGCCCCGCACCCCGGCGAAGGGCGAGCCACGGCGAGGCCACCGCCAGCGGAATCCGAGCGTGTGGCGCGGCGACCTGGCTTTGCTACTCATGAATGACGTAACCGACTCCCCGCACCGTATGCAGTAGTGGATGGCTGAATCCACGGTCGATCTTGTCGCGCAGATAGTGGATGTAGGTATCGACCACGTTACTGGTGGCCTCGGACTCATCTGGCCAGACACGCATCACAATCTGTGTGCGTGAGAAAGGCCGTCCCGGGTGGCGCATGAGAAATTCGAGCAGGGCGAATTCGCGCGTGGTGAAATGGATGTGCCGCTCGCCCCGCCGCGCGTCATGCCGCACCAGATCCAGGGTAAGGTCGCCGACCATCAGCGCAGTCGGCGTGCTCGGCCCCTCAGGCAGTCCGGAGGCCCGGCGCGCCAGGGCGCGTAACCGTGCCATCAACTCCTCGAAGGCGAAGGGCTTGGTCATGTAGTCGTCGGCGCCGGCATCCAACCCTGCCACCTTGTCTTCGAGCTGGTCGCGCGCCGTCAGCAGCAACACCGGCGTGTTGATGTCGTGCGCCCGCAACCAGCGACACACTTCGATCCCACTCCGGCCGGGCAGCATCACGTCGAGCACGATGGCGTCGTAAATGCCCGCCTGCGCCCGCCCGATCGCCTCATCGCCATCGAACGCGAGGTCCACGGTGTGGCGCTCTTCCGCCAGGCCTGCGGCGATCAGGCGCGCCAACTTGCGCTCATCTTCCACCACCAGAACGCGCATGCGTCGACTCCATATCGCTCATCGTCCCTCTGCGCATTGTACCGCATGCATTCTGGGAAACGTCCCACACAATTCACAGACAACTCCCATCTTCGCCTGCTACACTGATCGCTGCTGTGCGCTCGCGCCTGGCATCCGTCACGCATCCGCTGAGGTTTCGAGAGAGGCGCCATGCAAAACGATACCGGCCCCACACGCTGCGACTCCGCCGCCGCACACGCCAACCGCGCTCCGTCTCCCCCTGCTGCTCGAGCTCGCTGTAGCGAGGCGGTAACTCCCAGCTCCGTGCCAGAGCGAAAACACACACGGCCGCTGGTGTGCCGCACGGAGCCAGGCTCCACTCCTCACACGCCAACGCGACCGGCGCCCGTCTCCAGCGGAATTGTCACCGCACCTCCGACGACACGAGAGAGCGCCCCCACATTCTGGGGTCTTGCACTAGGTCCGGGCTGGATCTTGCTGCCGCTGCGCCTCTTTCTCGGGGGCACATTCGTGTACGCAGGCATCCAGAAGCTCACCGATCCGCAATTCTTCAATCCCGCCGCGCGTGGTTACATCGGACGCCAGATTCAGGCCTTCGCCTTTGGTTCACCGCTGGGCGGCTTGCTCCTGCATGGCGTCGCTAGCACGGTGGCCACCCCTACAGCTGGAGCGCCCAGAAGTACTGGCTCAGGGGGCGGCGTGCCGGCCAAGCCGGTGGTGATCCTGCTCGGCCTCATCAGCGTCGGCGTGTTTGGGGGGTGGATCATCCTGGGCCGGCGCGCCACTGTGGGATATTTCGCCGACTGGTACCGCGGCTTCCGCCGCGCCGACGCAGACAGCTCGGCCAGCGGCGAAAGCCTCTGGACGCTGCGCCTGCCGTCGGGCGCCCTATCCGCGCCAGATCGTGGCTCCCCTCCGCGTGCCGCCGGAGCCCCTCGCTTTCCCGTGACCCTACCCTCCTCCTGACACGTCCAGCCAGCCGCCAGCATCCGGCAGGCGATTGAAGTGCGTGGTTGTGAACTGGTGTTCCTGCCGGCCCACTCGCTCGACTTCACCCCCATCGAGCGGGCGTTCTCCAAAACAAAGAGCATCCCGCGCCGCTTGGGCGCGCGGGCCCACGACACGCTCTCGACGCGCTGTATCAGGCGGTCAGCGCCGTCACCGCCCAGGATACCTGGGGCTGGTTCACCTCTGTCGGGTACACCCTGCCTGCTCCTCCCCTCTGAACGTTGCTGTAAAGCCTTCCGGGCCCGTAGCGCCCTCCTCACATCGGTAGCGATGGTTTCTGAGGATA